>JBILCJ010000053.1:0-11861 GCA_044353195.1 Bacteroidia bacterium
GTATTGATGAGGTAGAATGGAAAAAAGCACAAAAAATGATTCAAGAATTATTTGAATCTTATCAAAGTTTGACATCATGTTGTTGACAAGGAATCAAATAAAATTAACGTTAAAAAATTAAATTATGAAATTATCAGAGATTAAAGAAACATTACAATCGCTTGATGCGGTTACTTTTTTATTACCAAACGGAAGCATTGTGCCACAACATTTTCATGTGACTGAAGTTGGTCAAATTACCAAACATTTTATTGATTGTGGAGGAACGGTTCGTGATGAGAAAACAGCCAATTTTCAATTATGGGAGGCAAATGATTTTGACCATCGTTTAGCACCTCAAAAACTATTGGATATTATTAACCTTTCAGAAAAAATTTTAGGTATTGAAGATTTGGAAATCGAAGTTGAATATCAAAATGAAACGATCAGTAAGTATGGTTTAGAATTTAATGGAAAAGAATTTGTTTTAGTTGTAAAAATTACCAATTGCCTTGCTCCAGATAAGTGTGGAATCCCATCAAGTAAATTGAAAGTAAATTTAGCAGATGTTAAAAATCAAACGGCCTGTTCTCCAGGTGGTAAATGTTGTTAGAAATAATAGTGTAATTTATGTATTCTAAAATTAAAGCATATTGTGATAATTTAAGCCATGATTTTGAATTAATTTCATTTGAAAGAAGGTTACTTCTTGAAAAAATTTCAGCTTATATTACTGTTAAAAAAGATGAAGGTAAATTGATTAATTTAGTTTACATCTGTACACATAATTCACGTCGTAGTCATTTTGGTCAAATATGGGCGCAGGTGGCAGCATATTATTATAAAATAAAAAATGTAAATGCATTTTCTGGAGGAACAGAAGCAACTGCATTCAATAGTAATGCGATCAAAGCAATTGAAAGAATTGGATTTGAAGTAAAAAAAATGAGTAATGACATTAATGCTCTGCATCATGTGTATTATTCAGAAAATATCACACCAATTAGTTGTTTTTCAAAAGTGTATGATCATCCTCAAAATCCAAAGAATAATTTTGTGGCGATTATGACATGTAGTGACGCTGAAGAAAATTGCCCTTTTATTCCTGGCGCTGAACTGCGAATTGCTACTACATATGACGACCCTAAAAATTTCGATCATTCACCTTTGCAAGATTCTAAATACGATGAACGAGCCAAGCAAATAGCGCTCGAAACTCTTTATGTTTTTTCATTAATTAAATAACTATGTCAAATTTAAATTGTGCACCCGCTGCAAACAGAAAAAAGTTAAGTTTCTTAGACCGCTACTTAACATTATGGATATTTTTAGCGATGTCTATTGGTATTTCTGTTGGTTATTTTATTCCAACTACTTCTATGTTCATTAATTCCATGTCGAGTGGAACAACAAACATTCCATTGGCTATTGGTTTAGTTTTGATGATGTACCCACCATTAGCCAAAGTTAATTATGGGAAAATTCCACAAGTATTTAAAAATGTAAAGTTGATTTTAGTATCATTATTTATTACATGGGTCATTGCACCATTTTTTATGTTTGTGTTATCATATGTGTTTTTGAAAGATTATCCTGATTACATGACAGGATTAATTTTAATCGGTATTGCACCTTGTATTGCAATGGTTATTGTTTGGAATGAATTGGCGGAAGGTAATAGAGAATACATCGCAGGTTTAGTTGGTTTAAATAGTTTGTTACAAGTGCTTTTATATTCAGGCTATTCTTATTTTTATTTAACCAAAATGCCTGTGTTTTTTGGAATGAAAGCTTTTGATATTTCAATCAGTATGTCGCAAATTGCTGAGAGTGTTTTTATTTATTTAGGAATTCCTTTTTTGGCAGGAATACTAAGCCGTTATTCATTAATAAAATTAAAAGGACAAGCATGGTATCAAGATAAATTTATACCACTTATTTCTCCAATTACGTTAGTTGCATTATTGTTTACAATCATAATTATGTTTAGTTTGAAGGGAGAGATGATTGTTGAAATACCTATGGATGTTATTCGAGTTGCTATTCCATTGGTTATTTATTTTGCAGTCATGTTTGTTATTACTTTTTTTATTGCAAAAAAAATGGGAGCAGATTATTCAACTAATGCAGCATTATCATTTACAGCAACCGGAAATAACTTTGAATTAGCTATCGCTGTTGCAATTGGTGTTTTTGGCATTAATAGTGGACAAGCATTTGCTGGCGTCATAGGCCCTTTAGTAGAGGTTCCAGCATTAATTATGTTAGTTAAATTTTCGTACTGGTTAAAAGAAAAATATTATAACCCTATTCATTAATTTTTTTGGTTTGTCTGAGAAAAAGAATGTCACCAATTTTTAGAGTGTCTTCAATTTTTAATTTATTTTTCTTACATAAACTGGTTAATCTAATGCCATGCAATTGTGAGATTGATTTGAGCGTTTCGTTTTTTTGAACAACATGGTATGGTTCTAATGCTTTTCTCCGTTTTTTTTGAATGTATATTTTTTGCCCATAAGTCAATTTATCTGATTTATTTAAATCATTGTAATTTAGGAGATCTTTGAGTTCTAAATTAAAATCGTGAGCTATTTTATAAAATGAATCATTTTCTTTAGCAATAATAAATTGAATATGATTAAATCGGTAAACTTGTCTAATCACTAGTTCTGGCTGAATAATTTCTTGAGACGGAAAATTTAATTTGGGTGTATTTTCAATGTGATTTAGGTCTTGTAAGTTATATTTTTCAATTAATTTTATTAAGCGTTCTGGATAGCTCGGATCCGTTGCATAACCTGCATTTTTTAAACCATAACACCATCCTTTGTAATCAGTTATTTTTAATTCAAATAAGGATGAATACCTAGATCTTGAAAATAAAAATAAACTGTGATCGCTATATGAATCTAATACATGGTCGTATTTCCTGAAGCATTCATTTGCTTCATCATCATCCATGATATATGTTTCTCCCGACCATTCTTTATGACATTTAATGCCAAAATGATTATTGGCATTTCGACAGAGCGGGCTATTGCCATTGCCTGATTCTAGCATTCCTTGTGCCAAGGTAATACACGCTGGAACTTTATGTAAATACATTTCTTTAATGGCATCGTCTTTAAAAGTCGCAATGTATTCTTCAGGGGTCATTTTATTTTGACTCAACAACGAGCTACTCAATAGCATGAGTAAGAAAATGCGTGTTAGTATTTTATTAATCATCTTTATTTTTTGCGCAATGATTTTAAATTCATTTTTTCTATTGCATTCATTTTTTCAATACAAGTTGTAAATGCAACGGGTGTAATGTGTTTAATGTTTTTTTGAATGAATTGATACGTTTGATTTGGATAAACATTATAACATTCGCGTAATGCCCAACCCACTGCTTTTTGAACATAATACTCTTTATCATGTATTAGATTTAATATCAAAGGTTGAGCAAAATCAAATTCAACTTGATTTTTTTTAGTTCGCGAATAATAAAATAGACATATTAACGATTGTCTTCTTTCCCATAACGCATGTGATTGGTTCCATTTTGAAATCAATCGTTGCATATCTTTTTTTGTCGCATCACGCTCTAACAATCGGGTCAAATATTTAGATAAGTTATCTGAATGAGCCCAATTGTCAACTTTTTTAATCCATTTAGGTAATACCTTTAATTGATTTGTTGCAGGAATATGATGATGGTTTTTATCCAAAAAAATGAATGATAAATTTTTTACTTCAAAATATGAGCTTTCTGTGAATAAGATGTGAAATTGTTGAAACGATTTTTCTTTAGATTCATTTAAAAAATCAAATCCACATTTAAATTGTTCTACTTGTTCTTTTGATGTAAGGCCGAGTACAGCTAAATTAGTTCCAATGTATTTTTTTAGTTTTTCAGCTTTTTGTTTATCTACTTTTTTTGATAGAATAGTTAAACTTTCTTCTGCTTCTTTGGTATATTTGCTTTTAATTGATTGCATTTATCTAAAATTAATGAAATGAAACATTTAAATTTAATTATTTACACCCTAATATTCACAGTTATTTGTTTAAATAGTGAAGCGCAGATTATTTATCCTGAAACCAAAATGGTTAATCAAACTGATACGTATTTTGGTGTTCAAGTTAAAGATCCCTACCGTTGGCTTGAAGACGATAATTCTTCTGAGACTAAAGATTGGGTTAAGACTCAGAATAGTTTGACTCAACACTATTTTAATGACATACCCTACAAAGAAAAAATAAAGAATAGATTGACTGAATTATGGAATTTTGACAAAAAATCGGTGCCAATTAAAAAAGGAAATTATTATTTCTCATTTACTAATAATGGATTGCAAAATCAATCTGTTTTTTGTTATCAAAAATCGTTGTTAGATGACCCTATCGTGTTATTAGATCCTAATTTATTTTCAGTAGACGGAACAACATCCTTAAGTGGTATAGCCATTTCTAAAGATGCTAAATATTTAGCTTATGGAATTTCGAGTTCTGGAAGTGATTGGGTTGAAATTCATATTATGGAGATTGAGTCTAAAATAGAATTAAAAGAGGTTATCAAATGGGTTAAATTTTCTGATATATCATGGAAAGGAAGTGGTTTTTATTATAGTAGATATAACGAACCTTCTAAAGATAAAACTTTTACTCAGAAAAATCAGTTTCATAAAGTGTATTATCATCAATTAAATACGCCTCAGCATGAAGATGAGTTGGTATTTGATGATAAGGAAAATCCAAATAGAAATTTTTCAGCACACGTTACCCATGACGAAAAATTTTTTTGCATTTATGGCAGTGAAAGCACCAGTGGAAATAGTTTAATGGTGAAAGATTTGTCAAACAAGGAGAATCCATTTGTTAACATAGTGTCTAATTTTGAAAATGATTTTTCTGTTGTAGAAAATATTGGGAATCAATTTTATGTTTATACTAATTATAAAGCATCTAACTATAAATTAATTAAGATTGATTTAACCAGTCCACATGCATCTCATTGGTTTGATATCTTGCCGGAAAATGATCATCTTTTGGAACAGGTTGTTTTTTGTGGCAATAAGCTTGTTTCAAATTATTTAGAAAACGTTTCCTCTAAATTATATGTTCATAGTTTATCAGGAAAGATAGAAAATAACATTTCATTAACTAATATTTGTAAGGTAAATGGAATGAATTCAACTATCGATGGAAACGAATTGTTGTATTCAACTGTTTCTTATACTCACCCTGAAGAAATTCATTTCTATGATTCACAAGTAAAAACAAGCAAACGTATTTTTAAACCAAATTGTAATTTTAAATCAAACGATTATGTAACGAAACAAGTTTTTTTTACGAGCAAAGATGGAACGAAAATTTCAATGTTTATGACTCACAGAAATGATTTAATTCTTGACGGCAATAATCCTTGCTTTGTATTTGGCTATGGTGGATTTAATATTTCATACACTCCTGAATTTAGAATTGATCGTGCTTTGTTTTTAGAAGCTGGAGGTATATATTGTGTTCCAAATTTGCGTGGAGGAGGAGAGTATGGAGAAAATTGGCATGCTTCAGGTATAAAGTGTAAAAAACAAAATGTGTTTGATGACTTTATAGGTGCGTGTGAGTATTTGATAAAAAATAAATACACAACAAACTCTAAACTTGCCATTCACGGAAGAAGTAATGGAGGATTATTAATTGGAGCTGTTATGACTCAGCGACCTGATATTGCTAAAGTAGCAATTCCAACTGTTGGTGTTTTAGACATGTTGAGGTTTCATTTATTTACAATTGGTAGAGCTTGGACGGTAGATTATGGTTGCAGTGAAAATGAAAATGAGTTTAAATGTTTGTACAACTATTCTCCTCTACACTCTATTAAGAAACACGATTATCCTGCAACGTTGGTGCTAACTGGCGATCATGATGATAGAGTCGTACCTGCACATTCGTTTAAATTTATTTCAACCTTACAAAAAAATAATACAAGTTCTAATCCAACGTTAATTCGAATTGATAGTAATGCGGGTCATGGGTCTGGTAAACCAACAGATAAACAGATTTTAGAATTTACCGATATGTGGAGTTTTGTTTTTTACAATTTAGGAATGAAGTATAATTAAATTTAGTTGAATCATAATAGGAATAACATAAATTGTTCTTACCTATCTTTTTGATATCATCATGAACCCATTATTTTTTTGTACTTTTAGATTCGTATTTATTTTTAAATGAAACTAATGAAATCAATATTAGGAATTATTCCTGCGCGTTATGCGTCGAGTCGTTTTCCAGGAAAACCATTGATTGAAATACTTGGTAAATCAATGATTCAGCGTGTTTATGAGCAAGCGAAAAAATCAAGTTTATTGTCAGACGTTATTGTAGCAACAGATGATGAACACATATTTAAACATGTTGAAAGTTTCGGAGGAAAAGTTGTTTACACGAAAGAAGATCATCCGAGTGGAACAGATAGATGCTTTGAAGCACTTCAAAATTTTAACTCCAAATTTGATTATGTTATCAATATTCAAGGTGACGAACCATTTATTGATCCATCGCAAATTGATTTATTATGCGAAGTTTGTGATGGCCATACAGAATTAGCAACCTTAATGATTGAGGTTGATTCTCATGAGGTATTATTTGATATGGGAGAGGTAAAAGTTACATTAAATAAGAATAACGAAGCACTTTATTTTAGTAGAATGGTTATACCATTTATAAAGGGTAAAGCACAAGAAGAATGGCATTTACATCATACGTATTATAGACATGTTGGGATGTATGCTTATAGACATGATGTGTTAGAGCAGATAACAAAATTGCGGACATCTTCATTGGAAAATGCAGAATCGCTTGAGCAACTTCGATGGCTTGAAAATGGCTTTAAAGTTAAATGTGCTGTTACTCATTTTGATAGTCATTGTATTGATACTCCTGAAGATATTGAAAAAGTAATACGCTTAATGAAATTATAAAAGACAATGGAAAACAAAAATTTAATATTTATTTGTGGTTTTATGGGTTGTGGAAAAACAACTCAAGGAAAAAAATTAGCTAAGGAAATGAGTTATTTTTTTATTGATTTAGATGAATATATCGCTAATAAATTTGATAAAAACATTACTGACTTATTTAAGGAAATAGGAGAAACAGAGTTTAGAATTATTGAATCGAACGCCCTTAATGAATGTATTGCTGATAATCAAAAAACGATTATAGCAACTGGAGGAGGTACACCTTGTTTTAATAATAACATGGATTTAATGAAGCAGAGTGGAAAAATTATTTATTTAAAAATGACTGCGCTTGATTTATTTGCAAGATTATTTAATGCGAAAGGAGATAGACCATTAATTAAAGATAAAGAAGATGAGGATATGTTAGTGTATATAGAAAATTTATTAAAAACACGAGAGGTTTTTTATAATCAGGCACATTTGATTTCAGATGGTACCGTATTTGGTGTCGAAATTTTGAAGGATGATATTTTAAAATTGATATAGTTTATTAATGCAAAAGAAAATAGTAGTCATTATTTTTTCTTTCTTTATTTTTTTGAGAACCAATGCGCAATTCGAGCAATATAAAAATTGTGGATTTCAAGTTGGTTTTGTAAGTGCTATTGGTACCCATTTTCAACGTCTTGGTTTTGTAACTCAAGCCTATTATGTAAATAATTTCGCTCAAATTAATGCGTCCTTTAGAGTGTATGATAATTTTAAAAACTTAGGGCCTAAGGGTGAATATCTCGAGCTTTGCACATCCTTAGGTTTAGTGTTAGGATATGGAAAAATGATTTACCAGCAGAATTATTTTATCAGTTGTGTTAGCAATCAAACCGGCTATAAAAACTCTGTTTCTTATTGCTACACTGTGTGGTATAACAAAATCAAAACATCTCAAGTTACGGGTATTATTGCCTTTCAATTCAATCAATTTTCTATCATTTCTGAAAATGATTTATTAGCTAAACCTATTTTAGATAGATTTAGAACCGGAGCAATTTTATTACAATACCAAGATAAATACATTCAATATTCTCTTAATTGCACCATGTGGACTGGTAAAATGGGGATAACAGTTCGAAATGATACGTTGTTTCCATCAGGATATGTTACTTCTAAAGATGGCGTTTATAGTAATATATCACATGGATTGTTGAGTGGCCAGGTTAAATTTGCAAATGAGTATGGTCAATATTTTCAATTAAATGCAGGTATAGACGCAGAGCAAGTAAGAAATACTGTTCAAAATAAATTAATACACGATATGGCTTTTTTGCCAAGACGTCTTGTAAAATCTTCTAACTGTCATATACCAATGCTTGATGTAAATAATGAACAGTTTTTAAAACGTCCAAATCAGCACATTAAAAAACCAACTCTGTTTCTTAATACTTTTACATCTCCAAGTATTTTTTATTAAGTGTTTATTTTTCTATTAAAAAATAAATGCAGAAGTTTTTTTTTATTTTATAAATTAAACAATGGTTTTCTGTCAATAAAACCTCCACCAATTAAATCATTACCTTCATAAATTACTGCACTTTGTCCTGGAGCAATACCAGTAGCCGATTCATGAAATACAATATTTAATTTGTTATCTATCGTATTTATTGTACTCAATCTACCAGAATCTTTGTAACGTATTTTAGTTAGGGCCACATAATCTTCGGGTAGGGTTTCGTACTTGATTAGATTAAAATCCCTTACGTTTATTTCCATTTCTTTTAAATCATCTAAGTCTCCTAAGATAACGGTATTGGTTTCTGGAATAATTTCTTTAACAAAAACAGGTTCTCCCATAGCGAGGTCTAAGCCTTTACGTTGACCTATTGTATAAAATGGATAGCCGCGATGAGTGCCAACTTTTTTTCCTTTATACATATAATTGCCACCTTCAACTTTGGCTTCTAAATTTGGTAAACGGTGTTTTAAAAATGCTCTGTAGTCATTATCAGGTACAAAACAGATATCGTAACTTTCGCTTTTGTTTGCTAGGTCAATAAATCCAGCATCCTTAGCCATTTGTTTAATTTCAGTTTTTTTAAATCCACCTAAAGGATACATCGTTCTTTTTAAACTTTCTTGATCTAATCCCCACAACACGTAAGTTTGGTCTTTGCTATGGTCTAATCCTTTATAGATTATTTTTCTGTGATTTTCTTCACGTAGTTGCGCGTAATGTCCAGTTGCAATAAATTCGCAATCGAGCATGTTAGCGCGTTTTAATAATGCTTCCCATTTAATATGAGTATTACATAATACGCATGGATTTGGTGTTCGTCCAGCAAGATATTCTTCCACAAAATTATTAATGATTTGATCCCCAAATTCTCCTCGTATATCTAAAATATAGTGCGGGAATCCAAATGTTACTGCCATTGAACGCGCATCATTAATACTATCTAAACTACAACAACCGGTTTCTTTTTTTGTACTGCCTGAAGTTTCGTAGTCCCATGTTTTCATAGTAATACCAATTACCTCATAACCTTGCTCATGAAGCATCATTGCTGCTACCGAACTATCAATACCACCACTCATGGCCACTAATACTTTTCCGTGCTTACTCATCTTTAGGGCTATAAATTATTTGCTTAATTTTGGTTTAATTGTTTTTGGTGTTGATTCGGAATTTTTTGTTTTCTCTTCCGTTGATTTATTTTTATTAAAAAAATCGTCTGTTTCTTTTTGAGTAGCTAATCTTCCAAATTTGTACAATTCTTTTTCTTTTATTTTTCCGTCTTGTTCTTTATATATCCAAGGCCCATTTTTTTGACCATTTTTGTAATATCCCGAAGCTACTTGCACGCCATTAGGAAAGTAATACGTGTTTTTACCTTCCATTAAACCATTTACATAATTACCTTCACCTTTAATCAAGTTTTTATCGAAGTATTGTTTAAACGGGCCATGTTTTAAATCCATTTTGTAATGATATTCTTCACTTACGATTCCGTTAGAAAAATAAACAAAAGAAACGCCATTCTTTTTTCCTAGTAAAAAGGTTTCTTTCGAAATAATTAATCCTTTTTCATCGTAAAAACACCAGGTTGAATCTTTTAATTCGTTAATGTATTTACCGTAAGCCATCATTTTACCATTTGCATGAAATAGGGTGGAATATCCTATTTTACCATTTTGAATAAACAACATTTTAGATTTAATTGAGTCGTTTGGATAGTAATATTTAAATAACCCCTGTGGTAAGTTGTCTTTAAAGTTTCCTTCGTAAATTATTTTTTTAGTAGTTGGATCTATTTTTTTCCAATAGCCTTGTTTCCAGCCTTTTTCATCAGTTTTATTTTGAGCAACACTCAAAAAAACATTAAGGAATACTATTAAAATTGTGATACTTTTTTTCATATAAAAATATAATGAGTTTGATGATATAAAGTTACAATAGCTTTTTTTTTTAATCTACCTATAATTTATTTTTTACAGGCATGGCATAGAGTTTTAAAAATAAATTACGCAATACATCTTGTTCTCCCACGAGTTCAGAAATAGAGTCGTTTGTATAATTTATAAAATCATTCTTTTCGCTTTCTGTATAATTCGTTTTAAAAATATTTGTTTGATGTAAAATATCGTAGGCTATATAATTTACTGGATTCAAATTATAATTTTGATGTATTTGCTTATCAATATAATTAGTCAACAGTTTAATTTTTTCATTCTCATTATTTAGTTTATTGATTTCATCTAATTCTTTTAAAATTGGTGTTCCAAATGAGACATGTATTTTTCCTTTGGGTTGTTTAATACCGGTCAGAATACTATTAAAATCTTCATTTTTAGCTTTAACATAGGTTCCTTGAAGATCTAATAAATATAATTCTTGAACTTTTAACTTGTCGCAAGGATCGTATTCGTAGCTAATTGTTATGGGAACAATATTGAGTTCAGAAATGCTTTGTTTAAAATCTTTTGACCCACTTAGGTTAATCATTTTTACTAAACCGGTTTGGGTAATATCATTTCCGTCTTTTGTTCTTCCATTACGTTGAGCAATCCACATGCTCACGTTTTTATCTAAGATAGTATGACGGATGTATGCACTTAATTGTTTTGAAGTATCATATAATTCTTTAATTGTTCCATCACGCTTAACAGCAACCATTCTGTTCATTTTTCCGAAGTCGGTGATAAATCCTTCTTGCATTAAGTTTTCACCAAAAGTTATTTCTGATGTTTCAAATTCTTCTTTGTCTAATATGATTTGCAAAATTGCACTATCTAATAATATATCACGATGATTAGCTATGTATAAATATGCAGTGTTTTTATCTAAATTTTCTAATCCACTCCATGTAAGCCCACTTGATGATTGTTTTAAAATGGTCCATATGGCATTACTCATAAAATGAGTTTGAAATTCATAAGGTGATTTTGTATTTACTGCTTTTTCAATTGCTTCTTCTTTCGAGAGATTTGGATTTAAATAGGCCATTAGCTGTTGGTAATATTCGTAATTTGAAATACGTTTCATTACCTCAGGAGATTCACTATCATAGTATGGTCTAAGTGATTCAAAATTATATTCTTTTGCAAATTCGCTTATTTTTTTTGCAGGTTCGGATGTGTAAAATTTCATATCAGATGTGTTGTTTGAAAAAAATTATTTATGCAGAAAAAATCATTTATCTTTTTATTTTTTTGCACAAAGCTTTATTTACATTACGGCTGCTAATTTAACATTTTTAAAGGTAAAAACAGCAATTTGTTTTCTATTTAAAGGGTGCTATTTAGTAGTGCCAAAAATTTTTATATTCGTATTTCTTAACTTCGAAGTATGACTAATGATAAAACATAACGTTTATTTAGTTAATGAATTAACAGGTGATATTCGCTTGTTTAATCCAAAAAAAATAGCTCAACATG
>JBILCJ010000171.1:0-4897 GCA_044353195.1 Bacteroidia bacterium
ACTCACTGCAGAATTGCTTAATAAAGCAAAAATGCCGATAGATAGTAGTTTTTTTATCATAGGTTTTTTTTTATATTTAATCAAATTTAAATAAGGAAAACGATAATGTCAAGTTGCTCACTCATTTTAACAAAAATAGTTTTGAGGTTTACTGTTCATAAAACCTATTTTTTTGCCAAAAAACCTGGCTTTTATGATTGAAATGTTGAAAAAATGAAGTATTTTGTTTTTTGGCATGTAGATACTAACTATTTTAGGTAAATTTGAAGTTAGGTCTGTTTATGCATTATATATTTAAATATTGAAATCCATGCGTCTAGGTTGCTTTTTTGTTTTCTTTTTTCTTTTTAGTTTATCAACTTCATTTTCCCAATCTTTAAATGAATCTGAGTTGAAAAAAGAAGCCTTAAATAGTTTTGAAAATGAAGATTATAGTTCTGCATATAAATTATATTCTCAATTAGTTTCTCTTTATCCAAAAGATCCAGATTATAATTTTCATATTGGTGTTTGTATGTTATATACCGAACCTGATAAAAAGAAACCATTTTCATACCTCAAATTAGCTGCATCAAGTTCAAAAGACTCACCAAAAGAGTCAAAATTTTACCTTGCCAAAACCTATCATATTAATTATCAGTTTGACGAGGCCATTAAATTATATAATGATTATAAACAAATTGGTAGTTCTTCCTCTATCAAACGTTTAGAGGTAGATAGAGAAATTGAAGCATGTAAAAACGGGAAACGATTATTATCAAGCTTAACAGATTTAGTAGTTGTAAATAAAAAGCAGCTTAATAAGGCAGATTATTTTAGAAGTTATGATGTAAAGAACATTGGCGGTAAATTATTAGTAAAACCTGAAGATTATATTTCTTCTATTGATAAAAAAAAGAAAGAAAGTTCAGTCATCTATTTATCAAGCCAAGGTGATTTCATATACTACTCTAGTTACGGTGAATCAGGTTCAACAGGAAAGGATATTTATGTAGTAACAAAATTAGAAAATGGAACATGGACAAAGCCTCAAATGCTTCCAACGACAATTAACACTAATTTTGATGAAGATTTTCCGTTTTTACATCCAAATGGTAAAACTCTTTACTTTGCTTCCAAAGGGCACAATAGCATGGGAGGCTATGATATTTTTAAATCCGATTTTGACGATGAAAATCAAACGTGGAGTAAACCTACTAATCTTGAATTTCCTATTAATTCGCCAGATGATGATATTTTATTCGTTACGGATTCTTTAGAAAAACAGGCATTTTTTAGTACAAGTCGTTACAGTCCGTTTGGTAAAATTGATGTATTGAAAATTAACACAGATCGCCGTCAAATTGATATTGCTTTTATTAATGGTAAGGTTTCTAAGGAAGATCCAGAGCAAAGCTTAAAATCAAAGGTAACTGTCAAGGAAAATGAGACAGGGAAACTCATTGGCGTTTTTCAAGCACTGGACAATGGCAATTATTCGATTGAACTTCAAAATGGTGTAAACTATTTGTTTACGGTAGAAACTCCAGGTATGGATATTCAATCGCAAGAAATTCAAATTCCAGCAGCTCAATCTTTAAAACCATACAATCAAGAAATTACATATTCTGATAAAAAATTAAAAATCATCAATTATTTTGATGAAGAAATGGCCGATAATAATTATTCGGTTATGCTTGACTTGATTGAGAAAAAAGCAAAGTTAGATGTCAATGAAAATGAGGTTAATAAAAATGCAATACAAACTCAAACTGATGTAATTGAAAATACTTCAATTAACGCTGTTAACACAACGAAGCCAGTTATTAATAACGATAATAAGGTAAATGCAAATAAAGATGTAACCAACGAAGAATTACTCTCAATAGCAAAATATGATGCTCAAGAAGCATCAGAAGAAACAGTAAAGTTAAAACAACAGGCTCAAACGGCTTTTAATTTAGCAAATCAAAAGACTTCTGAGGCTATTGAAACCGAGAAAATGGCTGATGAGGCTATGGAAAAAGCCCTGCTAATTAATGATTCTATTTTAAAAACTAGAGAAGTTGCCAGAGCAAATGATTTAAAACAAGAAGCTAAAATTGACGCGCAAGTTGCAAATACAGCAACAAATCTAGCTAAAATATTAGAGGCTGATGCCACAACCAAACAAAAAGAATCCGACTTAACGCAAGAATATATCCGTCAATTAGAGATTATTACAACAAATAAAAACAATTCCGAAGCCTTAGTTAAACTCGAAAAGATACAAAAGGAGTTGGATCTTATTTCTAAGCAGAAAAATCAATCCGATGAATTATTCCTCTCTTTAAAAACACAAGGTGATATTAAACTTGCAGCCTATTCAACTGCCCAAAATAAAACTGAAAATCTAATACAGGAAGTTGAGCAAATGAAATCAGAAGTGAAAACGCTTCAAAATGATTTAGCAAAAGAAAAGGATAAATCTATTAAAGAAAATATTTCAGCACAAATTATTGAGCTTAATAGTGATATTGAAAATAAAAACAAAGAATTAGATTTGGCAAAACAAACTAATTCAACTCTAAAAAATGAGATTAGCGGCATTGAAAAAGAAATTGATGTAGCATCTAAAATTTTAAATCAACAGTCAGATACATTTGTTTATAGTGATGAAAAAAATGAAAATACTGACGCCTCCAATTCTTCTAATTTAAAAACAAGTACTAGCGAACTACCTCTTATTAAAACGGATGTAAAAGATATTAGTAATAAATTTGAGCCTGCACTTAATTCGGTTGTAAAAAATAAAGAGGATGCAATTGCTCAAAATACGGTGTTAGATAATTACAATAAGGAAATTTTGCTTGCTATCAATGCTAATAAATCTGCATTAGTCAATGTTTCTGACGACAATGAATCTAAACAGATTTCTCAAGACATAGAAAAATTAGAAGCATTAAAAGTTAAAAATGATGAACGTATTGTTGCTAACAATACAAAAATAAAAGATTTAGATGCGATACCATTGGTAAGTACTGAACCGAAAGTGATTGTTCAAACTGTTGAAACGAATGTCAGTGTTCAAACTAATACAGTTGAAGCGTCAGAAACACCGTCTATTGCTGTTGTGGATTTAAATGCAAACTCGACTGCTAAAATAGAATTAAATCAGGCTGTTACTAATCAAACAATTACTTTACCAATAGGAACTGACCAGCAAGTTATTAATGATGCAACTAATCAGGCCGAAAGATTAAACGAAGAAGCTTTAAGCATTAGGCAAGCAGCTGCCAACAAGCCAGCAAGCGAAAGAACTGCAGATATTAAAAGAGCAGTTGAATTAGAATCACAAGCTGTAACTAAAAAAATTGAAATTGCTACTAAACAGCAGTTGTTAAATGCAAGCACCTTTGTAGCTAATCAAAAAAAATTAGAAGAACTCCAAAAAGTTGCAAAAGGATATGATATAAAAGAATTGGAAATTGCTGAAATGCAAACCAATGAAGCAATCCTTTATTTTAATAAGGCAAAACAAAAAAGAGATGAAGCTAATTATTACCCAACAGATTTTTCCAAGTTAGGTGGCTATGTAAGCGCTGAAGAAAATGAAAATGTTGCATTATCAAAACAACAAACAATTTTGGATATTTATGCAAAGTATTTTTTGAATAACAAACTCATTAAACCAATAGAAGAAATTGAAGCTGGTCAACGAAAAGAGAATTTAACAGAAGAAGAGAAAAAAGTTGAAACGTATAACGAACAACTTGCAGATGAATTGAAACTCATATCTAGTGCAAATCAAAATGCCTATCAAAATAAATTATCTGAAATACCAGAAAATCTTTCCCCAGGCCAACTGTCCACAAAAAATAAAGCTGAACAATTATTTACTAGAAGTAAGCAACTATTAACACAAGCGAATAAAACATACGACGCTTCAAAAAAGAAAGAATTGATGGTTGAGGTAAATTTAACCGAAAAAAAAGCAATCAATTTATTAGATCAATTAATGACGAGTGATTCATTTCTAGATGCATCCGAAACAAACAATCTAGCTTCTGAAATTGATGCCAATTCAACAGAAAATAGAGTAAAAAACAATCTTACTAGCTCCACTAACCTTTTAGAAATAAATGTCGAAGGTTTTGAAACTAAGAAAGTAAGCGTGTATAATGTTAGTAATCCAATTCCAATTGATGCGAAGTTCAATGATGGACTTATTTTTAAAGTTCAAATTGGAGCATTTAAGCAGGCCTTGCCTAATGACGCATTTAAAGGGATTTCACCTATTGTAGCGCAAACAACGCCTTCCGGATATTTAAGATACATGGCAGGAAATTTTGAAAAATACGAAGGCGCTTACACAGTTAAAAATTATTTAAAAAATGCAGGATATAAAGATGCATTTATAGTGGCTTATTTAAACGGTGTTCGTATTACACTGAATGAAGCATTGGATAAAGCTAAAGCAAATGGTCAAACAATTAGCATTGCACAAAATACTGAAGTTGTAAATACAAATAATCCTGTGCCTAGTGGTGTATCAAATACAACTAATACAGCATTAGTTGAGGTTGCGAAAGAATTAGAACAAACAAATGGGTTACTTTATACTATTCAAATCGGATTATTTGGAAGTCAGGCAACGCGCAATCAATTATTTAATTTAACTCCTATTTATTCTGAGAAATTACCAAATGGTCTTTTTAGATATACGGCTGGTATTTACAATAATCCAGAAACTTTGTTACAAGATAAATTTAAAGTAGTGAATACGGTTGGAATAAATGACGCATTTGTTACGGCTTATTACAATTCTAAGCGAATACCTTTTACAGAAGGTAAAAAGATACAAGCTGATAATGTGAATGTAAAAATGGAAACACAAAACCCAATCGTATTTCCTGAAGCTGCTATTCAATCACCTTCA
>JBILCJ010000173.1:0-4834 GCA_044353195.1 Bacteroidia bacterium
TGGAGGAGCAACGGTCTATTTAGAATTAAATTATAAATGCAATCAATCTTTTGATATTGGTGTCATTGCTGGAGGCGTAGACGAGAGATTATCATTAACGATTAATCCAAGCACAACGTGGAATAAAATATATGTGCAATTAACGGCTGCTGTTAGTACACAGCCAACGTATCTTTTTTATGAAATTTATATGAAG
The DNA here is from genome assembly GCA_044353195.1 of Bacteroidia bacterium. Taxonomy (GTDB): domain Bacteria; phylum Bacteroidota; class Bacteroidia; order B-17B0; family Aurantibacillaceae; genus UBA4416. Next base: position 197 of record JBILCJ010000173.1, read on the forward strand.
GCGACTAAACAAACTGAGTCTCCAGAAATATACCTCGACAATGTTAAATTAGTTACAAGATAACGATGAATAAACGCTTACAAGTAATAAAATACATATTAGCTGATTATTTTTCTGCTTCATTGGCTTGGATATTGTTTTACCTGTATCGTAAATTTTACATTGAATTTGATAAATTTGGAATTCTTCCAAAACAAGTATTTGACCATCAATTTATTTTGGGTATTCTAACCCTACCATTATGTTGGTTGCTTGTTTATTATTTAACGGGGTACTATAAAAATATTTATAGAAAATCACGCATAAATGAACTCGTTCAAACGCTGGCTATGTCACTTATTGGCGTCACATTTATTTTCTTTTTTGTATTGTTAGATGATTTTGTTGTAAGCTATAAATCATATTATAAAGTTTATATCGTTTTATTTTCTTTACATTTTTTTATTACGGCTTTTTTTCGATTCATCCTTTCTTCCATCACCAATTATAAAATTAAAAAGAGTATTATTGGTTTTAATACTGTTATTATCGGAAGTAACCAAAGTGCGTTTAAAATATTTAATGAAATTAACTCAAAAGTTCATTCATCTGGCAATAAATTCATTGGATTTATCCATTTAGCCGATAAAAATGGTTTTTCAGAACAATTAAAAAGTAAGCTTCCCCATTTGGGCGAGTATAAAGATTTAAAAGAGATTTTATTTAAACATCAAGTAGAAGAAATTATTATTGCAATAGAATCTTCAGAACATGAATATTTGCAAAGAATAATTAATGAATTAAATGATTTTGGCGTAATAATCAAAATCATTCCTGATGTTTACGATATTTTATCTGGTCAAGTTAAAATGAATTCTATTTCTGAAGAGGCTTTGATTATTATTAACAAAGAGGTGATGCCTGATTGGGAACAAGCGGTTAAGCGATTTATGGATGTATTGGTTTCCCTAATGTTTCTGATTTGTTTTAGTTGGGTTTATTTAGTGTTAATGATTCTAGTTAAATTAGGATCAAAAGGACCAGTGTTTTTTAAACAAGAACGAATTGGTAAAAATGGATATCCGTTTTATATTTATAAATTCAGAACGATGTTTATTGATGCTGAGAAGTTCGGACCAAAATTATCTAAATCAAATGACCCTCGTATCACTAAACTTGGGCGATTTTTGCGTAAAGTAAGGTTGGATGAAATTCCTCAATTTTACAATGTCATTAAGGGAGATATGAGTTTAGTTGGACCACGACCAGAACGGAAATTTTTTATTGATCAAATTGTAGTTCATGCCCCACATTATGTACATTTGCATCGTGTAAGACCTGGTATTACAGGTTATGGACAAGTAAAGTATGGCTATGCCGAAAATATAGAACAAATGGTTGAACGCATTAAATTTGATTTGTTGTACATTGAAAATATGAGTTTGATTATTGATTTTAAAATATTAATTCATACTATATTAGTTGTTGTAAAAGGCCGAGGAAAGTAAATTATTAAATTGAACAGAAAATGAAAATACTAATTACAGGTGGTGCAGGGTTTATTGGTTCTCACGTTGTGAGATTAATGGTTAATAAATACCCTGATTATTCCATTGTTAACTTAGATAAATTAACCTACGCTGGTAATTTAGCTAATTTAAAAGACGTTGAAAATAAACCAAACTATACCTTTGTGAAAGGTGATATTGTTGATGCAGATTTTATCAATAAACTATTTGCAGAACATAAATTTAACGCGGTTATTCATTTAGCTGCCGAAAGTCATGTGGATAGAAGTATTACTAATCCCTTAGAATTTGTTTATACAAATGTGATTGGAACAGTAAACCTATTAAATGCAGCTAAAGAATTATATAAAGCTGATAACAATTCGTTTACTAAGTTTTATCACGTGAGTACTGATGAAGTATATGGTTCTTTAGGTGATACAGGTTTATTTACAGAAACAACAGCTTACGACCCACATAGTCCTTACTCTGCATCTAAAGCGAGTTCTGATCATTTTGTACGTGCTTATTTCGACACGTATAAATTACCTTGTGTTATATCAAACTGTTCAAATAATTACGGACCTTTTCATTTTCCTGAAAAATTAATTCCACTTTGCATTAATAATATTAAAAATAATAAATCGTTGCCAATTTATGGCAAAGGTGAAAATGTTCGTGATTGGTTGTTTGTAGAGGATCATGCAAAAGCCATTGATGTTATTTTTCATAAAGCTGCATTAGGTACAACCTATAATATTGGCGGGCATAATGAATGGACGAATATTGATGTGATTAAATTATTGTGCGACATGATGGATGAAAAATTAGGTCGTGAAAAAGGAACCAACCAAAAATTAATAACGTATGTAACAGATAGAGCAGGGCACGACTTACGTTACGCAATTGATTCTACTAAATTGCAAAATGAATTAGGTTGGAAGCCATCTTTACAATTTGAAGAAGGCTTATCAAAAACAGTTGATTGGTATTTAAAAAACGAAGAATGGTTAACGAACGTTACCTCTGGTGCTTATGCAAATTATTACGAAATGCAGTATAAGTAGTTTATTTTATAAAACTAAAAAGCACCAATGATCATTCATTGGTGCTTTTTTTATGAGTAGACTTAGGTTTTATTTATTATACAATTTCTCGCGTTCAGCCTTCACTTGGTCGTTAGCTAAATATTCGTCGTAAGTCATTTTTTTATCAATAATACCATTAGGTGTTAATTCAATAATACGGTTAGCAACGGTTTCCATTAACTCGTGATCATGACTGGTTAATAAAATAACGCCTGTATAATCTTTTAAGGCATCGTTATAAGCAATAATACTTTCCAAATCTAAATGGTTAGTTGGTTCATCAAGTATCAACATATTAGGATTAACCTGCATCATACGACTTGTCATACAACGTACTTTTTCTCCACCAGACAATACAGAACATTTTTTTAAAACTTCTTCGCCAGTAAATAGCATTTTCCCTAAAAAACCTCGTACATAACTTTCATCTTTGTTTGATGAATATTGGCGTAACCAATCCATTAAATTCATATCACCAACAAAATATTTCGCATTATCATTTGGTAAATAGGCCTTATGAATAGTTGTTCCAAACTTGTATTCTCCTTTATCAGCTTTTTCTTCCTCGTTAATAATGTCAAACAAAGCTGTAATAGCTAAATGATTTTTTGCAATAAAGGCAATTTTATCACCTTTAGAAACATTGATATTTACATCTTTAAATAATACACCATCCGCATTTGATTTTGTTAAATTTTCGATGTGTAATATTTGATCACCCGCTTCACGTTCTTGCTTAAAAATAATGCCAGGGTATTTACGTGTGCTTGGCGGAATTTCATCAACAACTAGTTTGTCTAATAATTTTTTACGTGATGTTGCCTGACTACTTTTACTTGCATTCGCACTAAATCTCCTAACAAAATCTTGTAACTCAAGTCGTTTATCTTCAACTTTTTTGTTGGCATCGCTACGCTGTTTTAAAGCTAATTGGCTCATTTGATACCAGAAACTATAATTACCAGTATAAGTTTTTAATTTACCATAATCAATATCGCATGTGTGTGTACAAACAGCATCTAAAAAATGTCGATCGTGACTAATAACAATAACTGTATTTTCAAAATCAGCCAAGTAATTTTCTAACCAAGATATTGTTTCAACGTCTAAGTCATTGGTTGGCTCATCCAATAATAAAATATCAGGATTTCCAAAAATGGCTTGAGTTAATAAAATTTTTACTTTGTCTTTTCCAGTTAAATCCTTCATTAATTTAAAATGAGATTCAACAGGAATTCCGACATTTGTCAATAAAGTTGCAGCATCACTTTCAGCATTCCAACCATTCATTTCACCAAATTCAGCTTCTAAATCCGCCGCTTTTATACCGTCTGCTTCACTAAAATCTGGCTTAGCGTAGATGGCGTCTTTTTCTTTCATGATTTCATAAAGACGTTTATTTCCCATCAAAACAGTATCTAGTACTGTAAATTCATCAAATTCGAAGTGATTTTGTTTCAACACGCTTAAGCGCATACCTGGTAAAATATTTACTTGACCTTTAGTTGGGTCAATATCTCCTGATAATATTTTCATAAAAGTAGATTTACCAGCGCCATTTGCACCAATTAAACCATAACAATTACCAGGTGTAAATTTCACATTTACTTCATCAAACAAAATACGCTTGCCATATTGCAAACTCACATTAGAAACAGAAATCATTTTTTTAAAATTAGGGTGTAAATATAATCAAAAAGAATGATTTAAGAATGACCTGTTTTTAGGTCCTGAATTCAATGTAATTAACAAACTCATACTTAAAACATTATTCATGACATCTAGATAATTAGAAAAGTAATTCGAACTTTATCACATTAAGTTAAATCTCATTTTATCATGATTATTTTCAAAATATTAAAAAATAAATATTTTATTGTTATTGTAGTGCTCATTAGTTGGCTATTGTATTTCGATAAAAATGATGTGTTTACTCAATATGAATTAGTTCAAAAGTGCAATAAATTAAATGCAGAAAGAGATTATTACATTGCCGAAATAGAAAAAAATAAATTGGAAATAAATGAATTACAAAATAATTCAAAAAGCTTAGAAACATTTGC
>JBILCJ010000216.1:0-3552 GCA_044353195.1 Bacteroidia bacterium
GTGATGATTTCTTTTTTATGTGGTTACGCATGTTTGTTTCTTTCTCCGTTGCGTAAAAAAACAAAAGGCATGTGGCGAGTATTAAGGTTGCAATCAAACCAAAAAACAATTTTTGATGCTTTGCAATTGCAACGTCAAACAATTATAAAAGAATACGAAACACTGCTTTAAATGTGGTACCTTGGTTTAGGTGTTACATCTAGTCCGCAAAATTGATTGTCTAAAAATTTGTAATAGCCTGTTATGGCAATCATAGCTGCATTATCTGTACAATATTCAAATTTAGGAATGTAAGTATTCCATTTAAAATTTTTTCCTATAACATCTAATTGTTTTCGAAGTTCCGAATTTGCTGAAACACCCCCAGCAATAGCAATGTGTTTGATAGATGTTTCGTTGCTCACCTGAATTAAATTTTTGAGCAAGTACTTAATTAAATGGGCTTGGTAGGATGCACAAATATCATGCATGCATTCGGAAATAAAATGTGGATTTAATTTTGTTTGTGCTTGAATGAAATATAAAAAAGATGTTTTTACACCACTGAAACTATAATTATTGTTTTTGAGCTGTGGCATTGGAAATGAATAAGCTTTAGGATTTCCTAATTTGGCGTATTTATCAATTAATGGTCCACCAGGGTAGGGAAGTCCGAGTATTTTGGCTGCTTTATCAAAGGCTTCACCTACAGCATCATCTTCTGTTTCTGCTAATAGTTCAAATTGCAGGTGCGATGTTATTTTGATAATTTGAGTATGACCACCACTCACTGTTAAACATAAAAAAGGAAATTCTGGACTTGTTTGAATTTTAGTCTCTCTCTTCTCTACTGTCCCTTTGGTCTCTTCTGTCCCTTCAATCCCTTTTATCTCTTCCGTCTCTTCTTTAATAAAATGAGCTAAAATATGACCTTGCATGTGATTCACTTCAATTAAAGGAATACCGAGTGCCAATGATAAGGATTTAGCAAATGATAAACCAACTAATAGACTACCACTTAAGCCGGGGCCACGTGTTACAGCAATGCCATGGAGGTCAGAGAGTGTTACTTTTGCTTTTTTTAAAGCCATTTCAATAACTGGCAAAATATTTTTTTGATGATCGCGACTGGCTAATTCAGGAATGACGCCACCATATTGTTCATGAATGCTTTGATTGGCCGTTACATTAGAAAGTAATAAGCCATTTTTTATAATAGCGCAACTTGTATCGTCGCAACTTGATTCAATACCTAAAATAAATATGTCGGTTGTTTTTTTGATAGAAGAAATAGTTATTTATTTACTTTATAGATAACGATATTAAGTTTTATTAACGAAAAAAGCTTGTTTTATTTTATTATTTTTAATGCTTATGAAATGGTTGAACAAAGTTAAAAGAATATTACTGAAAACGTTATTGTATTCAGTCATTCTTTTATTTTTTTCTACGATACTCTTATGTGTGATAGGTCAAACAGAGACGTTTCAAACATGGGCTGCAAAACGAGTGACAAACTATTTGAGCTCTGAATTAGGTGTGAAACTCGAAGTGAAGAGAGTGAAAATTTCTTTCATAAAAAATGTGAGGTTGGAAGGTGTTTTTTTGAGCGATCAGCACAACGATACCTTATTGTTTGGAAAATCAATTCAATTGAATGTCAATGCGTTTGATTATCAAAAGCAGCAATTAGATTTGTCAGAACTGGCATTATCTGATTTGAAAGTAAAAATGATTCATTATAAAAATGAACCTGATTTTAATTTTCAATTTTTAGTAGATTATTTTTCTTCTGATTCCACTAGTCAAACTGATTCATCTCAGCATTGGAAAATAAATTATGGAGCACTCAAGTTAACAAACGTTGATTTCAGATACCAATATTTACCAACTGATTTAAAGGTTTCACCTCAAATGAACTATGATAATTTACACTTGACTAACGTTTCCGGGCTATTCACTCATATTGATTTTAGAAACGATACTATTTTTTCTGACATCACTCATTTGAGTGCCAAGGAACAATGTGGTATTCATATCAAAGATTTTACTACCAAGGCAAGTATTTCAGCTACCCATTTGCAATGCGATAGCGTATATTTAAAAACCGATTACAGTTTGTTGAAAGGAACAGTCTCATTTAAATATGATACATGGGATGATTATACTGATTTTATAAATAAAGTCTACATGAAATTAGATTTGAAAGATAGCACTTCGGTAAACATGAAAGATATCGCCTATTTTGCAGAAGATATACAAGGATTTAAGGAAGTATTTGGTATTAAGGGAAAAGTTAAAGGTTTTGTCAATGATTTAAATGGTTCAGATTTAGATGTCAGATATGGCAAGCACACTCAGTTTGTCGGTGATTTTGCCATTAGTGGTTTACCAGATATAAATCAATCGTTCATACATTTCAATACACCACGGTTAGCTTTTACAAAAGAAGATATCGAACAGTTTCCAATACCACCTTTTCAAAATCCAACGCATTTGCAGTTACCTCATGAGTTAAGCAAGCTTGGTATTGTAACTTATAAAGGTAAGTTTGATGGTTTCTTAACTAATTTTGCAACGTATGGTCAATTCAATTCCGACATTGGAAGTTTAAGGACCGATTTACAAATTACTCGAAATTTAAAGTCAAAACAAATAGACTACTCAGGATCGTTTAGTACAACCAGTTTAAATATTTCTAAATTAGTTCCAAATTATGGATTCATTGGACCTGTTTCGTTATCAGCAAAAATAAATGGGCATGGCGTAACTGCTGAGGAAATTGATGTAGTGATGGATGGTGCCATTCAGTCAATTACATATAATAATTACGCTTACAATCAATTAAAAATTGATGGGTCTTTTAAAAAGCGTGTTTTTACGGGCAGTGTGGTGAGCAGAGATCCAAACGCAGATTTTGATTTTAATGGAACGATTGATGTTAATCATAAAGTCCCGAAAATGGATTTTATTTCTACCATCCATAATTTCGATTTAGAAAAAACTCATTTTTCAAATTCTAAATTACATGGAAAACTTTCATCCCAACTTTTTATTAATTTGAATGGCGATGATCTCGATAATTTAAGTGGTCAAATAAATTTAGACAATACTGTATATAAACAAGATTCAAAAGTATACCGTTTAAATAAGTTTAATCTCTATTTCGATCAATCGCAAATTTCAAAATCCATTCGATTAAATTCTACTATTGTAAATGCGCAATTGAGTGGTAAATATCAATTAAGTAAATTGCCAAAGGCATTTAACCAATATTTAAATACCTATTTTCCAACGGTATTTAAAACCAACACACGTTATATATACAGTGATAAAGCTGATTTGAGCATTACGATTAAAAACTTTACTATGATAAAGGATTTGTTTCTAAACGATGTGATGATTAGTCCCAATACACAAATTGATGTATCCTTCGACGCAGCTATTAATTATTTATATATCAAATCTTCTAATAATCTTGTGAACTATGCAGGCGTTAAATTTCAGAATAATAACCTCGTTGTTAATTCATTGCCAAAAGGTATTAGCCTTCAATATCAGACAAACAAAATT
>JBILCJ010000174.1:0-4788 GCA_044353195.1 Bacteroidia bacterium
TTACAACGCCACGCGTTATGACAAATTATGCCATTGGTTTCGCTAGTGGTTCAACAACTACAGATACGATTAAACCGTTCATGAATAACGCTTCTTCCTCAACAACAACCGTTGTTGTTACTCCTCCAGCTTTAAAATATGGAGAAAGTTTATCTTTTATAAGATACAATGGTGTTTGGACATCACAAACTAACTTTTGGCTCCCAGCTGGATCTGATAAAGAATTTACCGTTATTCCATTTGTTAACGTTAATCTTTCAGCTGGATCTAATCAAACAACACTTCCACCAAACTGTGTTAATACAGCTGTTACATATTCAAATACCTCAAACTCTTTATTTGTCAATAGACAGTATAATTTAAATCAGTTCTTTATTTCTTGGCCTGCAGCCATTACTCCGTCTCTCGTTCCAACCACTGATCCAATTTTCACAACTGATTTTGGTGATGGAACAGCTCCCACAAATTCTTTTGTAACTAGCAAGACATATACTGCTGCAGGAGTATTTACTGGTTCATTAACAGGTAGATACCAATTAGGAGTTGATAATGGTCAAAAAGTTCAAGATGTATACACTTCTACTATAACAATTTCACCTAACTCAACTGTATCAGCTACCTCTTCTAGCTCAATCATTTGTTTGGGCGCTTCGGTAACTTTAACAGGTAATACGTCTGCGTCACTATTTGCATGGAATACAGGTGCTACAACGTTGTCTGTATCTGTAACACCAACTACAACTACCTTATATACATTTAATGCTGCTTGTTCAGCTGGTGCTGCATCAGTAACCGTAGTTGTAAATACGTGTACAGGTATTGAGGAATTAACAGAAAATCAAATTAGTTTATTTCCAAATCCAAGTGAAGGAAATGTGACTATTGCGTTAAATTCAGCTTCATTGAGCGAATCGTTTTCTGTTGAGATCTATGATGCTATAGGTAAATTAGTAGCAACTCATAAGTTAAATACTGAAACAAATATTAATATTTCTAGTCTTGACGGAGGTGTCTATTTATTTAAGATTAAGAAAAATAACACATTAATAAAAACAAGTCAAATAATTAAATTGTAATATTAACTAACCATATTTAAAAGAGCGCTCAATTTGAGCGCTCTTTTTTTTTACATAAATATTATAATGAAATATGCGAAGATTGAATTAACGAACCAAAAAAGACACTAGCCTTTTCATCAAATTGTCTTGTATCATCAGTTGTTAAAAAATGTAATTGCTTGTTTTTCGAAATCAAATTATTCATTTCCTCATGTCTTCCTAAATAGTCTTTTAAACTATTTGCAACAATTTCACCTTGAGTTAAAATTGAGACTTCTTTTGGTAGGTATTTTAAAAGAACAGGCATTAATAATGGATAATGAGTACATCCTAAAATAATCGTATCAATTTGTTTTGAATTTAAAAATAAACGGTCAATGTGTTTTTTTACAAAATAATCTGCACCGATATTATTTATTTCGTGATTTTCGATTAACGGAACCCACATTGGACAAGCTTCTTGATAAACATTTAGTTCAGGAAAAAACTTTTGAATTTCTATGACATAAGACTCTGAATGCACAGTACCGCTTGTGGCAAAAATTCCAATATGTTTACTTTTACTATAATGACCAACAATTTCAGAGGTCGGTCTAATAACTCCTAATACTCGTTTATGCGAATCTTTTTGAATTAAATCTTTTTGCTGTATGGTCCTTAAAGCCTTAGCAGATGAAGTATTGCAGGCTAAAATCACTAACTCGCAACCTCTTTCAAATAGAGCATTGACACATTCTAACGTATATTCATAAACCGTTTCAAAGGAGCGCGAACCATAAGGAGCTCTGGCATTATCGCCTAGATATAAAAAGTCGTAATCGGGCAAGGTTTTAACCATTTCTTTAAGAATGGTTAGTCCACCAAAGCCAGAGTCAAAAACTCCAATGGGTGCGTATGTTTTGTTTTTAATCAAGGTTTAATTTTGTAAACGAATATTTTTTAACAAAATTGGAAAAATTGAGTAAATTTAACATAATTTTACTTTTTTAACTTAATTAAAATTTAAAAATGACCTTTCAACCTATCCGATTTATTGACAGTAACAAAGACCAATCTTTATTTGCAAGCACTCTAAGAAAACGTGTAGACAGTTATTTCAGAGATAATAAAATATCAAGAAACAACAACACGGCGATGATTATTAAATCCGTTGTGTTTTTAAGTGCCTATATTATTCCATTTATTATCATCCTATTTTTTAACCCTTCCAACCTTGTTAGCATCGGATTGTGGTCTCTAATGGGATTATCCCTATCTGGCATTGGAATGAGTATTATGCATGATGCCAATCATGGTGCATATTCAGCCAATCAAAAAGTAAATTATTGGATGGGAAATACTTTAAATTTAGTTGGAGGTTCGGTATTTAACTGGAAACTTCAGCATAATGTGATGCATCATACTTATACCAATATTGTGGATTATGATGATGATATTGCAGATAAATTAATTTTGAAATTTAATCCGCACACTCAGGCAAAATGGTATCATAAATTACAATTTATTTATGCCTTTTTATTTTATGGAATTTTAACCCTTTATTGGGCTTTGTTAAAGGATTTTGTTCAATTTGGTAAATACACGAAACAAGGTGTAAATAGAAGTACGAAAGAACAAAATCGTGTTATATTTTCAAAAATAGTTATTAGTAAAATCATCTATTTCGGTGTGTTTTTTGCTCTACCTGTATTTGTGTTTCATATTGCATTTACAAAAATATTACTAGGTTATTTAATCATGCAGTTTATTTCTGGTATTATTTTAACTGTTGTTTTTCAATTAGCTCATACTGTAGAAGGAACAACCCACCCTATTCCAAATGATAATTTTACTATTGAAAATAACTGGTTCATTCATCAAATGAATACAACAGTTAATTTTTGTCGTCACAATAAAATTATCTCTTGGTATGTTGGTGGCTTAAATTTTCAAGTTGAACATCATTTATTTCCAAGCATCTGTCATGTTCATTATCCAGCCATTTCTGAAATTGTAAAGGCAACCGCAAAAGAATTTAATGTACCCTATTTAGAAAACAAAACCTTTATGAGTGCTTTAAAATCTCACATTAATGCTGTCATTAAATTTGGGAAAATGCCCAACATAAATGAAGCTATTGTATAATAACATAATTCATAGATAATTTCAATGTAATAATTTCACACTAGAGACGTGTTAATTAGAAAAATAGCATTATTCCCTTTTTCCATATTATATGGAATTATCACTTCTTTTAGAAATGTATTATTTGATTGGAATTTATTAAAAAGTCATTCTGTAACTATTCAAACCATTTGTGTTGGAAACTTAGCAGTTGGAGGAACAGGAAAAACACCCCATGTCGAATATTTAATAAAGTTATTAGGTGATCATCACAAGATTGCCATTTTAAGTAGAGGCTACAAAAGAAAAACGTCAGGCTTTATTTTGGCTTCAACAGAAGATACAGCAAGGGAGGTAGGAGATGAACCATTACAATATAAAATAAAAAATCCTGAATTACTTGTAGCCGTTGATGCAAACAGAAGACATGGTATAAAAAAATTACAAGACCTTTCTCTCCCTCCAAAATTAGTTATTTTAGATGACGCGTTTCAACACCGTTCGCTTAAATGCGAACTAAATATCGTGATTAGTGAATTCTCCAATTTGTATTTTCAAGATACTCTTATGCCTGCAGGATATTTAAGGGAATCGAAAAAAGGAATTTCGAGAGCGGATATTATTATTGTAAGTAAAACTCCTGAAAACGCCACAGCAGTTGATATTAGAAACGTTATTAAAGATATCAAACCATTAGCACATCAATCACTCTTTTTTTCTTGGTTAAAATATGGCGAACTTTATGGTTTTCAGAATAACAAAGAAACCATGAGTACGTTAAACGATTTATTTAGATTCCGAATTGTTTTATTTACTGGCATTGGAAATCCAGAACCAATGAATACTTATTTGAGAGAATATGCTTCTGAAGTAAAACATATTCAATATCCCGACCACCATGAATTTACATTACAAAACATCGCTGAAATTAGAAATGCGCTTGATTTATTTGAAGGAGGAAATAAAATAATTGTCACAACTGAAAAAGATGCCATGCGCTTAAAAGGAAGTGATTTGGAAGATATAACAAATACATTACCTTTATACGTTTTACCAATAGAAATTGATTTTAAAGATAAAACAGAGGACTTTAACAATACCATTTTAAATTATGCTAGATCAAATAAATTTTACCACAAAAAATATTCTTGAACAAACAAATAATTTTCGTCCAGAAGTTGGGATTATATTAGGAACTGGATTAGGTGGATTAGTAAAAGAAATACATGCAGAATTTATTATTCCTTATGAAGAAGTTCCAAATTTCCCATTAAGCACAGTTGAAGGCCATAGTGGTAAATTAATTTTTGGAGAATTAGGTGGTAAAAAAGTAATGGCCATGCAAGGTCGTTTTCATTTCTACGAAGGTTATCACATGCATCAAATTACATTTCCTGTTAGAGTTATGAAAGCTTTAGGTATACACACAGTGTGCGTATCTAATGCAAGTGGTGGAATGAATCCAAATTTTGAGATTGGTGAAATCATGATTATCAATGATCATATCAATTTATTTCCAACCAATCCGTTAATAGGGAAAAATATTTCAGAACTAGGTCCTCGTTTTCCAGATATGAGTGAAGCCTATGATAAAAAATTAATTGCAAAGGCATTAGAGATTGCAAAA
>JBILCJ010000194.1:0-4204 GCA_044353195.1 Bacteroidia bacterium
TTTAGCATTTCCCAGAGCACAATACCGATTGTTACTGAAACATTAAATGAATGTTTGCTTCCAAATTGTGGAATTTCTATACAAACATCACTTTTGTCGATTATCGTTTGTTCAACACCATATACTTCATTCCCAAAAACAAAGGCAGTTGGCCTTTGTGGTTTTGAAAACTGGTTTAGCATCACGCTGTTTTTTACTTGTTCTACTGAAGCAATAAAATATTTTCTTTCTTTTAATTCAGAAATTGCCTCTTCAGTTGTTTTAAAGTATTTCCAAGCAACTGATTTGGTAGCTCCTAAGGCTGTTTTTTCTATTTCTTTATTAGGAGGAGTTCCAGTTACACCGCACAAATAAATAGCTTCTATTAAAAAAGCATCAGCCGTTCTAAAGGCAGATCCCACATTGTTCAAACTTCTTATATTATCTAAAATAACTATAACAGGATGCTTTTGTGCTAATTTAAATTCTTCAGAGCTCATGCGTCCTAAATCATTCATACTTAATTTTTCATTCATCAGTTTGGTGTAAATAAGTTTACTCTTTCTATAGGTTATCGATGGTAGTAAAATAAAAAATCCCTCAATAAAGGGATTTTTTTTACTGAATTATGTAATGGTAAATTATTTAACGGTAATAGTTTTTTCAACACTTTTCCCTTCTTCTAATTTTATAATTCCAACTCCAGATTTTGTTAAATAAGTGGCTTTAATATCTAAAATAGCAGGCAATTTAAATGTAAAAGTATTTACACCACTAGCATCTGAGGTAGATTCTGCTTTTAAGTCAGCTTCTACTGTTGCACCAGTACTCGTTTTTACATTTGCATATAATTTCACTGTAGCATTTGAAAGTGGTCTTCCAAGAGAATCGACCGTGTAAATTGTAAGTTTACAATCAGTTTCTTTTTTACATGAGGTTGAAAAAGCAATTACAAACGTTGAAATGGCTAAAACAGCTATAAATAATTTTAATTTCATGATAATAATAATTAAATTTAAATTGTTGGTCTTTCAAAAATACGTAAAAAAACAATATCATGTATCTAAAAATAAAACAAATGAGTGTGATGCTAATCTTAATTAGTAACTATTACTTTGCTCAAACATTATCAAAAGAAACTGTTTTGATTGAAACAAGTTTTGGAAATATGAAAGTGAAATTATACAATGAAACACCTTTGCATAAAGCGAATTTTTTGAAGCTTGTCAATCAGCATTTTTATGACAGCTTGCTTTTTCATCGTATTATTGAAGGTTTTATGATACAAGGCGGAGATCCTTACAGCAAACATGCTGACGCTTTCACATTGTTAGGAGATAGTGATTTACATTATACCATTCCAGCTGAGTTCAATCCAAATTTATTTCATAAAAAAGGGGTGATCTGTGCAGCAAGAAATGGAGATGATGTTAATCCTGAAAAGGCATCTTCAGCTGTTCAGTTTTATATCGTTCAAGGTAAAGTTCGTAATGAGGACGATTTTAAAAAGTTTGAAAAAAGAATTAATAAAGATTTAGTAAATAAACTAAATGCTGATAGGTTGTCAATGCCTGAAAATGCTATTCTTAAGCAACAAATTGAAATCTTTAAGGCACAAAAAAATCAAGATAGTTTATTGGTTTATAATAAAAAGTTAGATGACTTAATTACCGTTGATTACGAAAAGGCAACGAAATATGTAATTAGTAAAGCTCACAAAGATGTTTATAGAACAATTGGAGGAACACCACATTTAGATAATAATTATACAGTCTTTGGTGAAGTCATTGAAGGTATTGATGTGATCGATAAGATTGCAAAAGAAAAAACCAATAAGGATGATAGACCTCTTACAAATATAAGAATGAAAATTTACGTATTAAATTAAGCTATTTCTAATTCACTAAGTTTTAATGCCATCACATTAATCAGATCATTCAAAGGTTTTTCTGCCATGACTTTTATAAAAGGATTCATATCACCTTCTAATTGTACGTTATTAGTTTGATTTTCTAACAAATGAATATGAAGTGTAAATATAAACTTTGCCAACCCAGATGTTTCAAAAGTAATTTGACTTGGGTTTATTTTATTTTTTAGTTTAATAGTTAAAGAGGTCATTCCCTTAATACCGAATGAGCATTGATCACTCGTACAAGTGAAATTTTCAATTTTTTCAGTTGGTAATAAATGTTTGAAATTGTTGAAATTACTCATGTATTCAAACAAAACGGTTCGTTCTGTTTTATTAGCATGTGTTTGACTTATAAAACTAAAGTGTGCCAAAATAATTTGTAATTATTGTTTCCAAATAGAAGGATTTTCTCTCCAATTTTGCAATGATTCTAAATCAGATTCATTGATGTATTCGTGCTTTAAAGCAACTTCAATCAATGTATTGTAATCACATAATGAGTTAGTGATACAATTTGCTTCTTTTAATTTTTCATTAGCAACGTCAAAACCATACGTAAAAATAGCAACCATTCCTTTTACATTAGCGCCTTTTTCTCTTAATGCTTCAACGGCTTTTAGACTACTTCCTGCAGTAGAAATTAAATCTTCAATAACTACAACATTTTGACCAGAGGTTAATTCACCTTCAATCATATTAGTTAAGCCATGTTTTTTTGCTTCACTACGAATATAAACAAACGGTAAACCCATTTCTTGAGCGACTAGTGCGCCAATAGCAATACCACCGGTGGCAACGCCAGCAATTACATCAGGTGTGGCAAATTTTTCATTAATTAAACTCACAAATTGTTGTCTAATAAAAGTACGAATTTGAGGGTATGAAAGTGTTTTGCGATTATCACAATAAATTGGAGATTTCCAACCACTTGCCCACGTGAATGGTTGTTCTGGTTGCAATTTAATTGCTTTGATTTGTAATAAAAATTCAGCAATTTTGAGTGCTGAATTATCAAAAGGTTTCATTGTCATAGGGCGGTAAATTTAATTACTTATTCACTATTATTCACATCAATTTATGAACATTACAATTTATTATTTGTCGAAAAGTATTCTCATTACAAAAAAAAAACAAAAAATTGGTAATGTGGATTTTATATGTTTGGATGGCTTAAAAAAAAATGAAATAAAGTCTATTTTTGAAACTTTCATCGAATCAGATAGTAATTTATTAACTTTTGAATCTGAAACAATTGAGAAAGGATTTGATAAGTTAAGAAAAGCGTTTAAACTCATTTATGCTGCCGGCGGTTTAATTGAACATGAAGATAAATTTTTATTTATTTATAGATTAGATAGGTGGGATTTACCAAAAGGTAAATTAGAAATGGGAGAAAGTCCAGATGAGGCTGCCATCAGAGAATGTGAAGAGGAATGTGGTATTACTCAACTTTCCATTCGTAATGAATTACCTTCAACATTTCACATTTATAAGTACAAAGGAAAATTTGCATTAAAAAAAACGTTTTGGTTTTCGATGACTACCATGCATAAAGGAATTTTAGTTCCACAGATAGAAGAAAAAATTGAAAAAGTGGAATGGTTGGATAAAAATCAAATCAGTGAAATTGTTTTAAAAAATACCTATCCAGCCATTTTAGATGTGATAAATCCTATTTTGTAGTTTTTAGTTATTCCTTCATAATTTATTAAAGTATAGTGTAACGATATTTCCCATTTATTAATTGATTAAGAAGTAAAATATTGAATAAAAAACAATATATTTAGCCTTTCAAAAACAACCATACTATGAACTACGATGTAATTGTAATAGGAAGTGGCCCAGGCGGTTATGTAACTGCTATTCGCGCTTCTCAACTAGGATTAAAAACTGCTATTATTGAAAGAGAAAGCCTTGGAGGTATTTGCCTTAATTGGGGTTGCATTCCAACAAAAGCTTTATTAAAAAGTGCACAAGTATTTGAATATTTAAATCATTCAAAAGAATATGGTATCAGTGCTGATAATATCAAAGCTGATTTTGGAGCTGTAATCAAACGCAGTCGTGATGTGGCAGATGGCATGAGCAAAGGCATTCAATTTTTGATGAAGAAAAATAAAATTGATGTGATTATGGGAACTGCAACCGTTAAAGCAGGAAAAAAAGTTGAAGTTAAATTAGCTGATGGTAAAACAGAAACTCATGAAGCAAAACATATTATTATTGCAACTGGTGCTCGTTCTCGTCAATTACCCAATCTGCCTCAAGACGGAAAGAAAATAGTTGGTTACCGTGAAGCAATGACTTTAC
>JBILCJ010000030.1:0-15652 GCA_044353195.1 Bacteroidia bacterium
TAATTTTTTTTGAGCGCATTTTCTCTTAAAAATAATGGACTTATCATCAGTATTAATAATAATGTTGTATTTTAGCATTTAGTTTAATTGTATGAGAAAAATGAATATAAAGAATAATGTATTAATAGTTTTTTTTGGATTATTATCTGTTTCACTATTTGCTCAAGCTCCGGGAGGAGTTACAGCAGGCTTAACAAGTTGGTTCAAAATTGATAATGCTGCATCAGTGGTTGGTAGTCCAATATCTATTTGGGGTGGGAGTGGAAGCGCATCCACTTTTAGTTTATCTCAAACTGTTGCCTCGAAACGACCTATATTAAATTCAGGTGCAATTAATTATAAAAGTTTCAGTTACATGCCCTATGCAGGTTTTGTTGGCACGAGTCAAACTTTTCTAAGTAACTTAACATTGCCATATGATTTAGTTGGGGCTGTTGGTTCATTTATATACATAGGAGATGGAACTGTTGGTACAGCTATTTCATATCGTTTTGGGACAACCATTCGTTATCAGTTTAAACCTAATTTTAGGGTTCAAACAACCAATAATGGTTCTACAGGATATACTTTTGATTTCACTCCTTCTACTCAGTACTCGGTTTCTGCCGCCCGAGAATTGGGATGTGTTGGTGCAGGAATAAATCAAAAAATGCGTTATAATTCGGCATTAGTAACAACCTGTTCTATTTGTAATAATGCAACCTATAATCCTGCTGTTTCAGTAGGGTATTATTTAGGTGCTAATCCACCAAATGCAGAGTACTGCAGTAATAATATTCCTGAAGTTATTACTTACTCTACAGCTATTTCTCCTGCGGATATGGATAAAATAGAATCGTATTTATCAATTAAATACGGTATTACACGAGGAGGAAATTTAGGAACATCTACAATTTATAATTACGTGGCGTCTGATGGTACCGTAATTTTCAATAAACTTTTAAATACAGGTTATAATAATAACATCGCAGGTATTGGTAGGGATGATGCCTCTGCTTTAAATAAAAAACAATCAATCAGCGTCAATTTAAATGAAATTTTAACTGTTGGAAATGGCACCATTGCCTCAGAAAATAGCACAAATAGCGCGTTATTTACAGTTAATAAAGAATTTTTAGTGTGGGGGAATAATGCATTACCAGCAACTTTTACAAGTACAAATGTTCCTGAAGGATTAGTAAATAGGTTGGATCGCGTTTGGAAAGCACAAAGTACTGGTTTCGTTGAAAATACAACCATTGGTTTTGAACAAAGTTTATTGCCAGTTGGAACATCTTCTACTTCTTTAGCCTTGCTGATTGATGATGATGGAGATTTTTCTAATGCAAAGGCTTTCCCTCTTACATCCGCTTCTGGCCCTCGATTTGAATTTGCAGGACAAAATTTTGATTCATTCTCTAAAATGTATTTTACATTAGCCGTTTGCTCAACATTTACACCAGTATTTTCGCCAACTGTTGTTTGTCAGAACGAACCATTAATTTTAAATCTGGTTTCTCCTACTTTCACAACAACAAACTTAGCTTATAATTGGTCTGGTCCTTCTAGCTTTACTAGTAGCGTTTCTTCTCCTACAATTTCAAGTGTGAGTCTTTTAGGCGATGGAACATACACATTAGGTTTATCAGTTAATGGCTGTTATTATAATTACACTGCGCAGCCAATTGTAGTTGATACGGCCATCAACTTAACTGTTACGGGTAATTTAGTTTGTTCTGGAAAAACAGCAACGTTAGTCGCAAATGGAGCGTCAAATTATACTTGGACACCAACAGGTTTAAATACCAATAGTATTTCTGTTGCTCCAAATACCACAACTGTATTTAGTTTAACTACTACCAAAAATAGTTGCTCTACAAACACTGTTATCACTATTTTAGTAACGCCAACTCCAACATTGACCGTGAATAATCCAGTTATTTGCCAAGGTGATACAGCGACGTTAAATGTGAGTGGTGCAGCTTCGTATGTTTGGTTACCCGCTAATATTACAGGTAATACATATACAACATCGCCAACTAGTTCTCAAATTATTTTAGTGACAGGTTCTAATGGACCATGTAGCAGTGCATCATCTTGTACCATTCAAGTAAATCCTCTTCCAACAGACGATTTTATATTTGACTTATCGCAAGCCGAATGTAATGCTAAATTGACGTTTAATTTAGTGTCGGGAGGAATTCCTGCCTACACCTATACATTAGCTTTTGGTGACGGTTCAAATTCTGTCATTACAAATAGTATTGACCATCAATATCAAACAGGTGTTTATCAAACAACTCTTACTATTGCGCAAAACGATTGTATAAATTATGTAATTAAACCAATTGTAATTAATGCGTTAGATTCTACAGTAATTATTCCAAATACGTTTTCTCCAAATAATGATAAGATCAACGATTCTTATTTTATTAAAGCTAATTGTATAACGGAATTTGAATTGCTTATTTTTAATAGATGGGGCAAATTAGTTTTTAAAACCAATGACATTCTAGAAAAATGGAATGGTACATTAGATAAAGACAATGCTCCAGATGGAGTATATTCCTATATTTTAAATTATAAAAAAGTTAATCAAACAATTTCTACAAAGAAAACGGGACATATTACAATTTTCAGGTAATCTTGTGTAAACTAAAAACATTCGCCTAGTGTGAAATAAAAACCTTTGTTGTATTTGTCGGAGTAACCATAGTCTATTCTTAGATTTAATTTATCTTTTTCTAATATAGAAATTCTTAATCCTCCGCCGAAACTATGTTTTATGGATGAAGATTGAATCGTATGAATGGATTGGTATACGTTTCCAATTCCAATAAATGCAACGGCACTTAATTTCCAAACAAGAAATGTGCGGTATTCAGCTATAAATGAAACCATTGATTTATCTTTAAATCTTCCTTGGTAAAACCCTCTTAAATTAGTTGTACCGCCCAGTGTTGCTAATGATCTAAATGGTGTATCTCCAATTGTTGAATGATTGTAAAACTGAAACGCTAAGATTTGGTTTTTATAAATAGATTTAAAAAATCGTCCTTCTAGAATGACTTTATTAAAACTTAAATCTGATGCTATCCATTTGTTGTAGCTTGTGGCTTGAGCTTGCAAAAACAGCCCTTTTGTTGGCCAAAATGTAAAGTTACGGGTATCGTAGCTAGTGGTTATACCAAAACCTAAAACATGATAAGGTGTTTTACCAAATAAGCTAATTTGATCTAATAAACTGTTAGCTCCATATTTTAATTGTAATACATTTTGATAATCAGCCATTAATCCAAAAAACAAATGCTTGGCAATTTTTTTTTTAAAATGAATAGACGAATTAAATTGTTCGAAGGCATATTTTTCTTCATTTGAATTTTCAGTGTTACTTCCGATTCCCCAGAAAACATCAGGAAAATAACTATGATTACTTTGAAAGTATAAAATGTATTTTTCTTTTGGAAAATAAATACTTGCATCAATAGCTTGTATATTTTGTTCTTTTTGGGAGAAAATAGCTAACCCTTGAATGACTGATGTGCGTGTTAATGTATCGTGTTTGTTTGATGTTTTAAACGTTAAAGAACCTGATAACCCATATGCCCAGCCAGTTTCAGGAGTTCTAAACAAAACAGGTATGGCTAAATAATTTACACGTTTGCTTGTGTCGATTGTAAATTGAGCAATTAATGTGTTACATAATATTGAAAAGAATAATAAATATTTTATACAATTCAACTTCATGGCATCTTTTTATACTTTTGAAGCTAAGTAATGATAAAACTCTAAGGTAACTAAAGCATCTAATTCGCAATATTTAATTAATTGTTCCTCTATTTCATGTGCCTCAAACATTGTTTTTTCTACTGATAAACTTTCATAACTATACATCGCTGTAATTCCAGACTGAATAGGTAATGCATTGAAATCAAATTCTGTATTTATAATTGGAGCAATACTTTTTAGGGTGAAATTTCCTTGCATTTTTGGATGATAATAATTCGCTTTTTGAACGGGTTCCGCAACATCAACTATTTTTTGTTTCAACACATTGATATCATTTCTATAATTAGGATACAATTCTGCTAATTGGTTTAATACTGATTCCTCTAATGATTTATCATACATTAAAATGGTATTAAATGATTTTGTTTTCTCTAAAATAGTTTCCAAAAAAGCAAGCCTATTGTCATTTTCAATTGGTTTAAAATAACTGTATGTTTCATTTGCGTTGTTATGTTTATATACCATTGAAAATAAAAACGGGATTTGTTGAAATGGTTTTGTTCCCTCATAGAAGGGTAAAGCAGGCATCCACACCTCAATATCTAAACTGCAAATAGGCTCTTGGATGGTTGAAAAAAAGGTTTTTATTTCGAGGCTATTAATTTGTTCAGTTTGTTTTTTTACTGATTCTATTTGAACTTGAATTTCTTTTTTATTTAAAAATTCATTTTCAAGTATTGTAGGTAATTCTTCAATGGTTTTTATGTTTTTGTTGTATAATTCAAACAAAGTTGGTTTAGATAATTTTCCTAAAGTAAATATTGAATTTTCAACAGATGTGTTTTTCCAACATGAGCCTAAAAAATCACATGTATATGGCTGAAAACAATGTGTTCCTATACTTATATCAGGAATTTTACCTTGTTCCAAAGTGTATTTCGCTGCCTGTGTTTTGTGAGAAAAATAATCGGTGTTTTTTATAGCATCCGTCATGATGGATGTCTTTTTAAATAAAGATTGTATATCTAATGACTTGCCTAAAATATATTTTGGATTAAGAGTCAATAAATTAAAATCAACTAAGTTTGGCAAGCAGTTTTTAATTACATAGTATTGAAAGCAAGCATCTTTGACATAGGTTTCAGTTATTTTAAGGGAACTTTTAACTTCATAAGCTATCCATTGATCATTTTCTTTATGCAGTATGTCAACCATAACCAATAATCCATCATAGATAAAAGTAGCTTCATAAATAGTCGTTTCACCGCTGTCAATTAACTCTTTTGTTTTTTTTGCAAATAGCAATTGATCTCTTTTTTCATCGATGGTAACATCAATACCGTTTGGAAATAATTGTTGAGCAAATACGCCAATGTCATTGCCTCGTTTAAAAATTAGTTGTTTTTCTTTTGATAAATTATCTCTTAAATAAGGATGTTTTTTATACAAATAAAAATGTTTTAAACATTGCTCTGATTTGATAAAGGCGGATTTACTTATAGGACTACTCATTGTGTTTTTTCAATACTTTGCCAAAGTAAATTAGCAGATTTATCCCATGAAAAATGAGTTTTTCTTTGCATTCCTTTTTCAATGAGTTGTTTTTGTAATAATGGATTTTTATATAACTGAATCATAGCTTTTGAAATGTCTGATGTTTCAAAAGGGTTTATCAATAATGCGGCATCTCCAACAATTTCAGGCATGGAGGTTGTATTGCTACAAATAATTGGTATGGAACATTGCATGGCCTCAATTAATGGAATTCCAAATCCTTCAAAATAAGGCACAAACGTTAAGGCAAATGCACTTGCCGTGATATTTTCTAAATTTTCTTGCGGCTGTCTTCCAGCAAAAATAATATCTGTTTTATATTCTGATTTTTCAATTGTTTTTATAACATCACCTTCACTCGTATAAACTGCACCTACCAATAATAGTTTAAAATCACTTTGTGTTTGGTTTTTAAATTCATCAAATGCAGCTATTAATCTGTTTAAATTTTTACGAGGACTTTGTGACCCAACAAATAAAAAGTAAGGTTTCCCATTTGTAAATTGATTTCTAACAATTTGTTTTTCGGATTCGCTAATTGGTTTAAATCCTTCGTTAATACCATTATATACAACATCAACTTTTGTTTCATCGATTTGGTAATTTTTACAAATATCAGTTTTACTGTATTCAGAGACCGTTGCAATGCGAGACCCTAGTTTTGCAAATTTAGGAAAGTAATGATTGTAATATTTGCTGGTTAATGGTTTTAAATCTTTTGGATTATGCAAAAAATTAATATCGTGAATAACTGGTAGTTGCTTGCATCCAGCGCCTAATGATAAAAAACCATCTGGTGATAAAAATAAATCTGGTTTTAATTTATGAAGTACATTTTTTACAGAATAATTGAACCACAAGTAATATAAAAAAGGATGACGAGCCTGCGGACCTATAACCAAAGGTGTAACATTATCTGAAAAGATGAATTGATCATCATAATCTCTGTCAAACAAAAAAACAAAATGAACGTTTGGATTATTCTTAGTAATCCGTTTCAACGTTTGGTTAGTAAACCAACCAATTCCATCTAATTTATTTGGTAATAATAAGCGTGTATTTACAACAATTTGCAACCTTCAATTTTTTTTACAATGTAAGTGTATTTACGTTTAAATGAAAATGGATTTACGCTGTTTTTATAAACAACTTTTTTTACATTTACGAAAACTATCATTCATGGAATCGAAAACTATTAGCGTCTCAGATTATTTAAAAAATGTTCAAGTTGAACGAGCTATTTATTTTAATAAACTAAGAGATACGATTGTAAAATATATTCCAAAAGGATTTGAAGAATGTATGTCTTATGGTATGATTGGTTATGTTGTACCACACGAAATTTATCCTTCAGGTTATCATTGTAATCCAAAATTACCACTACCGTTTATTTCTATTGCTTCTCAAAAGAATTTTATTGCATTACATCACCTTGGGATTTATGCAAATCCAGAACTTTTAGAATGGTTCACAGCTCACTATCCTGATCATTGCAAATCAAAGTTAGACATGGGAAAAGGTTGCATTCGTTTTAAAAAAGCAGAAGATATCCCTTTTAAATTAATAGAAGAATTAGTAAAGAAAATAACAGTAAAAGACTGGATTTCTAAATATGAAGAGCTTTATAAAAAAGTTAAAAAATAAAATTACATCGCGTCAAAGTCTATCACCACTTTTTCGGTTAATGGATGAGCTTGGCAAGTTAAAATAAAACCTTCTTCAACTTCAGCATCTGTTAAAGCAAAATTATTATCCATTTTTACTTTTCCCTCAATTACTTTTGCTCTGCATGTGCAACAAACTGCACCTTTACAACTAAATGGAGCATCAACACCAGCTTCAATGGCTGCATCTAAAATAGTTAATCCAGTTGTATTTAATTTCATGTGGGTTTCATAACCATATTGCATAACAGTTAAATCACAATTAACTGGAGCTCCAGTTTCCAAAGCATTATTTTCAGCTTTTGCAACAGCATCAACAACGGCACTAAAATATTCGATGTGAATTTTTTCCTTGTTAATTTGTAAACTTTCTAAGGCTTGTTTAATGTTTTCCATTAATGGACCTGGCCCACAAATGAAATACTCGTCAGCATTTACACCACCGCAATTTTCTAAAATAGTCTTTACGCGGTCAATAGTTAATAATCCTTTTTGTAATTCACTTACTTGAGTTTTCGGATTATCATAAATAGTTAAAACATTTAATTTATCAGAATGATCAACAGCTAATTTTTCTAATTCAGATTTGAAAATAACAGAATCTTCATCTCTATTTGCGTATACTAATGTAACATGACTTTGTTTTTCTATATATAAAACGCTTTTTAAAATACTCATCATGGGCGTAATACCGCTTCCACCTGCAAATAACACGTAGTGTTTTTTATTATTACCAGACAATACAGAGTGAAAATTTCCCATTGGAGTCATTACTTCCATTGTATCCCCAACTTTTAAAGTGCGATTAATAAATACAGAAGCTCTTCCATCAGCTACTTCTTTTACAGCAACACGAAGTTCTTTTTCGTTATAAGGGCTTGTACAAATACTGTATGAACGACGAATCTCTTCACCATTGACAGTCAATTTTAATGTGATATATTGACCTTGCTTGAATTGAAATTCTGGTTGAATTTGTGCTGGGATGTCAAATGCTACTGAAACTGAGTCAGAGGTTTCTTTGCGAATATCTTTTACTTTTAGTGTATGAAATCTTGCCATTGTTAAATTTTTAGTCAGCAAAAATAGCTATAAAAATCAAATAAATGTGTTTCTACATTTTTTTAATCATTAACTGAAACAGTCAAAAAAGTCTTTTCAAAAAAAGCATATATTTCGTCAAAAAATTAAACATCATTCTATTTTATTTGTTACTGACAATAATCAGTTTGAAAACGTTTGAAAAAAGTCCCTAAAAGTGTATATTTGTATAATTCAATAAAATAAAAAGATGGAAATCAATAAATTTGAAGACGTTTTTGAAGGCAAATTAGCCAAAAACGAAATGATAGAGCCAAAAGATTGGATGCCTGAAAATTATCGTAAGCATTTAATTCGTCAAATTTCGCAACATGCGCATTCTGAAATCATAGGAATGTTGCCTGAAGGAAACTGGATTACTCGAGCACCAAGTCTTAGAGCTAAAGTTGTATTATTAGCGAAGGTTCAAGATGAAGGAGGCCATGGCTTGTATTTATACACGGCCGCTGAAACCTTAGGAGTAAGCAGAGATGAATTATTAAATAATCTCCATACGGGGAAAGCAAAGTATTCTTCTATTTTTAATTACCCAACCTTAACTTGGGCAGATATTGGTGCAGTGGGCTGGTTAGTAGATGGAGCTGCGATTATGAATCAAGTGATGTTACAACGCTCTTCATACGGTCCTTATAGTCGTGCCATGGTGAGAATTTGTAAAGAAGAAAGTTTTCATCAGCGTCAAGGTTATGAAATCATGACACATTTAGCTTTTGGAACGAATGACCAAAAAGAAATGGCTCAAGACGCTTTAAACCGTTGGTGGTATCCAACTATGATGATGTTTGGTCCTCCAGATTCGGAATCACCTAACAGTGAAAATGCTGTAAAATGGCGTATTAAAAGAGAAACAAATGATCAACTTCGTCAGCGTTTTGTAGACCAAACAGTAAGACAAGTGGAATATTTAGGACTAACAGTTCCTGACGCTAATTTGAAATGGAATGAAGCAAAAAATGGTTATGATTTTACGGAACCAAATTGGGTAGAATTTAAAAACATTATTAGTGGAAATGGACCTTGTAATAAGGAACGTTTAGCCGCCAGAAATAAAGCTCATGATGAAGGTAAATGGGTGAGAGAAGCAGCTCAAGCATTTGCAAAAAAACGGAGTGAAGTTTATGAAGCTGCTTAGATAATTTTGAATGTTGAGTTTTTAGTTTTAAATAAAATTAAAAAGACAACATTAATTTTATCTCTATTAGTAATATTAAAAACTTAACACTAAAAACTCAACATTATATTATGGATAATCAAGGCCCAGTATGGGAAGTATTTTTACAAAAAAAAGCAGGACAACCATTTGTGCATTGCGGAAGTTTACATGCATTTGATAAAGAAATGGCGTTAGAAAATGCTCGTGATTTATATACCCGTCGAGGTGAGGGATGTTCTATTTGGGTTGTACCATCAAATGCTATCGTAGCAAGCAGTCCAGAAGATTTTGGACCGTTTTTTGAACCTTCTAATGATAAAGTGTATCGTCATCCAACGTTTTATCAAATACCAGATGCAATAGGGCATATGTAATGAAATTAAAACTACTATGACAACACAAGAAGCATTATTTAAATACATACTCCGTATTGGAGATACAAATTTAATTTTAGGTCAACGCTTAAGTGAATGGACTGGACACGGCCCTTTCTTAGAAGAAGATTTAGCATTAACAAATATTACCCTTGACATTACAGGTGCAGCCAAATCTTTATTAGAATACGCTGCATTAGTTGAAGGAAAAGGAAGAACCGAAGATGATTTGGCTTTTTTGAGAAATGATAGACAGTTTTTCAATGTGCAAATTACTGAATTACCTAATGGTGATTATGCAAGGACTATTGCAAGACAGGTGTTAATAGATTGTTTTGACTTTTATTTTTATCAAGAATTAGCTAAAAGTAAAGATGAAACCTTAGCTGGAATTGCTCAAAAATCTTTAAAGGAAGTTACTTATCATCTTCGTCACACATCTGCGTGGTTAGAAAGATTTGGCGATGGTACAGAAGAAAGTCATAACAAAGTACAATTAGCGTTGAATGAACTTTGGCAATATACCAATGAATTGTTCGAGATGAATGAAGTTGATGAGATTCTTATTAAAGATGGTATTGCTGTTGATTTGAATTTGGTGAAATCGAAATGGGAAAAACATATTTTAGAGTTAGTTGAAAAATCTACTTTAACCATTCCTGAAAATGTATTTATGCAAACAGGAAGCAGAAAAGGCCTTCATACTGAGCACTTAGCCTTTATTTTGGCTGAAATGCAGGCCTTACCAAGAATGTATCCTGATGCAAAGTGGTAAATAAATTAAAATGAGTTTAAAAGAAAATTGGAAAAAAATGTCTCCATACTTCGTTGATGTATGGCAATACATAGTTATTCTGGTTATTATGATTTTGGCTGCAATTTTTATTTTATAAAAATTTGAAAAATTCTCAAGATATTTTTGAATTGTTTTCGGAAATTCCAGATCCGGAAATTCCAGTTATATCTATAGTTGAATTAGGAGTCATACGTTTTATAGAAGTTATAGATGAGATTTCAATACAGATTGTAATTACACCAACTTACAGTGGTTGTCCTGCTATGAAACAAATTGAAGATGATGTAAGAAAAAAACTTATCGAGCATGGGTTTTCTGTCATCGAAATAAAAACAATTTTTTCACCACCTTGGACAACCGATTGGATAACTTCAGAAACAAAGGAGAAATTAAGAAAATATGGTATTGCTCCGCCAGAAGAAACTACTCAAGATAAATCTTGGTTGTTGGGAGTAGAAAAAAAGATTACATGTCCTCGTTGCAAATCTTTGAATACAAAACTCATTTCTCAATTTGGAAGCACGGCTTGTAAGGCATTGCATCAATGTCAGGCATGTCTTGAACCTTTTGATTATTTTAAATGCATTTAAATTAAAATATAAATTATGAATTTTATATCCACTCAATTGAAAAATAATGTACTCATTATTACATTAAATCGTCCTGATAAGTTTAATAGCTTTAATAGAGAGATGGCTCTTGAGCTGCAAAATGAACTTGATAATGCGGAAAATAATGAATTAGTTCGTTCAATTGTTTTAACAGGAACAGGTAAAGCCTTTTGTGCTGGACAAGATTTATCAGAAGCAATTGATCCTAATGGACCAGGTATTGAAAAAATAGTAAGAGAACATTATAATCCTATTATCTTAAAAATAAGAAAAATTGAAAAACCAATTATAGCTGCTGTTAATGGAGTCGCTGCTGGTGCAGGAGCAAACATCGCCTTAGCTTGCGACATAGTTATTGCTGCACAATCCTCAACATTTATTCAGGCGTTTAGTAAAATTGGCTTGGTTCCCGACAGTGGAGGGACATTTTTTTTACCCCGTTTAATTGGCTTTCAAAATGCTTCTGCATTAATGATGCTTGGAGATAAAGTATCTGCAACAGATGCTCAAAGTATGGGAATGATTTATAAAGTTTTTTCTGATGAAATATTTATGGATGAGGTTTTAAAATTAGCAGATAATCTATCTAAAATGCCAACAAAAGCAATCGGTTACACAAAGCGCTTACTAAACGAAAGTATGACAAACAACCTTCAAGAACAATTGATTCAAGAGGGTAGTTTGCAAGTAGAAGCAGCTAATTCCTTCGATTACAAAGAAGGTGTTAATGCTTTCTTAGAAAAACGAAAGCCTGAATTCAAAGGTCTCTAATATTACTTAACTCTGGTTTGTTTACAAATTAAGTGTAACGATTTTGGTTTGATTTCATTATTCATGTAATTTTAGAATTATGATTACAACAAAATTTTATACTTTATTTTTTACGCTAGCAGTTTTAGTCGTTTATTCTCAACCTAAAAAAGAATATTACGATACCGAACAACTTAAATTAAAATCTGAAACTAATATTGTGAAAGGCATGCCGCATGGTAAGCATGTTGAGTATTATAAAAGTGGTACGGTGTCCCGAAAAGGTTCATTTTATAATGGCAAAGAAGATAGCACGTGGTATTTCTATTATGAAAATGGCATTGTAAAAGCCACTGAAACCTATCTAAGAGGAAATAAAAATGGGTATAATCGTTATTATTTTAAAAGTGGATCGCTTGCACAAGAAACTGTTTTTAAAAATAATTTAGCAGATAGTATTTGGACTTCGTATTACGATACAAAAATTGTAAAAAGCAGAGAAACCTTTGCGAAGGGCAAAAAGCAAGGACTTTGGATATACTATTATGATAATAATCAAATAGAAAGTAGTGGTAATTTTGAAAATGATTTAAAGCAAGGTGAACTAACACATTATTATAAAAATGGACGAGTTGCCTCTGTCAGTAATTTTAAAAGTAATCAGCAATTTGGAAAATCAGAAGCCTATTACGAAAATGGACAGAAGAAATTTGAGAAGGAGTATATTGATTCGACACAATTTTTGTTGCAGAATTTATGGGATGAAAAAGGCAAACATATTATTGTAAACGGAAATGGCACGTTAACTGCACAATACGATAATGGTATTATTAAAGCACAAGGTGTTTATAAAGAAGGAACCTTACATGGTCTTTGGCGTTATTTTCACGCAAATGGCGAGTTAGATTATGAATGTGTTTACGAGAAAGGTGTTTTAAACGGTTATTATTCTTCATACTATAAAAATCATCATGTAAAAAGTGAAGGTCCTTTTGTTAATGGAACGAAGAATGGTATGTGGAAATTTTACACCGAAAAAGGAGAAATTGAAATGGAAGGAACTCTCAGTAATAATTTGAGAGAGAATACATGGATTTATTATTATCCAAATGGAAAAAAGGAATCAGAAGGGTTATTTGTAAATGATAAACAAAACGGAGTTTGGACTTATTTTTATCCAACAACTGAAAAGTGGAAATTAGGGAGTTTTGAAAACAATGTAAAAGTAGGTGTTTGGACAACTTGGTTTGAAAATGGAAAAAAACTGCAAGAAGGTAATTATACATTAGGAAAAGAAAATGGCGTTTGGCAAAGTTGGTACGAGAATGGACAAATAAAAGATCAGGGTGCTTATAAAGAAGCCATGATTATTGGTCTTTGGGAAGGATGGTATATGAATGGAAAATTAAATTACAAAGGTAATTATGATGAGAAGGGGAAGAAGAAGGGTACTTGGGAATATTGGTTTGAAAACGGTTCATACAGAGAAACTGGTTCGTATGTCAGTGGAATAAAACATGGCCATTGGACCTCTTATTTTGAAAAAGGTAATTTTGTAGACAGTGATGGTGATTATAAAAAAGGAAAGCAACACGGAACATGGCTTTATTATTATGAGACAGGTGGTTTAATGAAATCTCAGACTTTTAAGGAAGGGCATTTATCAGGTAAGTCAATTTCTTTTTACTCAAATAATAAAATCCAATCAGAATGCAATTACAAAATTATTTCTGAAAAAAGAAAAGGTAAGAAGCAATCTGTTGCCCATGGAAATTGGATTTTTTATGATAAGTTAGGAAATGAAATGAGTAGATTTTCTTATAAAAATGGTATTAAAAAGTAATAGTTATAAAACGTTAGTTCGTTAATTAAAAAAAGTAGTTATGGCATTTATTTTACCTGTTAATAATATAGAACCAAGTTTTGGAGCCAATTGTTTTATTGCGCCTAATGCCACGATTGTTGGTGATGTTGTTTGTGGTGACGAGTGCAGTTTTTGGTTTAATGCCGTTGTAAGAGGTGACGTTAATTCAATTAGAATTGGCAATAAAGTTAATATACAAGATGGCGCTGTTATTCATTGTACTTATCAAAAAACCAAAACAATTTTAGGTAATAATGTTTCGATAGGACATAACGCTATTGTGCATGGTTCAAAAGTAGATGATAATGTATTAATCGGTATGGGAGCAATTGTGATGGATAATTGTGAAATTGGAAGTAATTCTATTATTGCGGCTGGTGCGGTTTTAACAGAAGGTACAATTGTTCCAAGTGGTTGTATATATGCGGGTGTGCCAGCCAAAAAAGTAAAAGATATTTCTGAAGAATTAATTCATGGGGAAATAGATCGAATTGCAAATAATTATTTGATGTACAGCAGTTGGTTTAAATAACTACTGATGTAATCCTAACTCTACCAATAACGATTTCACTTCTTTGTTTTTATTTAGTAAAAGACCGTGAATACCTGATTTTAAAGCACCATCAACGTGTTGTTGCGTGTCGTCGATAAACAAAGTCTCTTCAGGAATAAGTTTGTTTTCATTTAGCACGTGGTCAAAAATTATTTGGTCTGGTTTACGCATTCCCATTCTGCAGGAGTAGTATACTTTTTCGAAAAAAGGCTCTAAATTTTTTGAACCACTTGTTTTAAATAAATCAGATTCAAAGGCTTTGATATGTGTTTCATTGGTATTACTTAATAAAAACAATCGGTATTTAGATTTTAATGTTTCTAAAAGCGAGAGTCTTTCTAAAGGAAAATCAAGTAACATAGCATTCCAAGCTGTAATAAGTTCTTGATTGGTTTTATGAGTGTTAATTATTTTTTTTAGTTCTTCAAAAAAATCTGATTCTGAAATCAATCCTTTATCAAACAAATCAAAAACAGTATTCTGATTTATTTGGGTATAGATTGATTCGAAAGGTATTTCTGCCAGTTTATTGAATTCAAAAATTGTTTTGTGGATGTCTAAATTAATAATGACACCACCTAAATCGAAAATTATATTTTTTATTTGCTTCATAAATTTTGAAAATAGGATACAAATATATACTTTTGCAATCTTAATTCTGAACTAGAGTTCAGATTGGGCCTATAGCTCATTCGGTTAGAGCAACTGACTCATAATCAGTAGGTGCCTGGTTCGATTCCAGGTGGGCCCACAAAAAAAGTGTAGAAATATTTCTACACTTTTTTTATGAGTATCAGTTTTCTGTTTAAATTTCACTATCCTTTATTAAAGATAGTATTTCAATACTTTTTTTAAATTGATAAAGCGGTAATGTTATCATTAGTTCATTTACCTTGGTCTCATCAATGTCTTTAAAAATAAGGATTGCACCATTTTTGCTTTGCCTTAAAAATAATTGATCTAAAAATCCTTCTTCCTTCCATTTCGCAACCACTTCACGTTCGTGTTTAATTATCTCCGGAAAATTGTTGGGAAGATTATCTGTTTCAATAGTCAGTATGACGAGTATTCTTTTCATGTTTTTAAATTTTATTTGGTTATTAATGGATAATGTGTGTTGCTTTTATCTGGTCCAATCTGCTTGTAAATAGGCATGAATTCTTGTCATTGGTGCCATGACCATGCAATTTTTAAGGATTTGATTTCCTATTTTTGTCTGTTCTAAAAGTATCATTTTTTGTTTTTAAATTATTATTTGTACGAAAGTATTATATTTGACTAATAAATTTATATAGACATAATTTATGTGTATAGACTAAAATTATAGACTAATGGCAAATGCAGTGGTTAGAAAGACAAAAGATTTTAGTCCCGGAAATTGTCCAGTCGGATATTGTATGAATATCATTGGTGGAAAATGGAAGCCTAGTATTATTTATATGGTAAGAACAGATAGAAACCGTTATAGTCTTCTTTTAAGAGGTATCCCAGAGATTAGCAAACAAACGTTAACCAATCAACTTA
>JBILCJ010000031.1:0-15533 GCA_044353195.1 Bacteroidia bacterium
AACGGTTATTGTTGTTGTTATCGTATTCGCACTTAAACATCCAGCGGTGCTAATACCGATGATTGTGTAAGTTGTTGTAGAAGTTGAATTAACCACAAAAGGATTAGTTGTTAAAGTTTGTGTTGTTGAACTTAATGTGTAACTATTAGCACCACTTGCTGTGATAGTAGTAGAATTTCCAGAACAAATTGTTGGACTACTAACTGATGCTAAAGCTACAGTTGGTGTAGCGTTAACGGTTATTGTTGTTGTGATCGTATTCGCACTTAAACACCCCAAGTTACTAATACCTTTTAATGTGTAGGTAGTTGTAGCAATTGGATTAGCCACAAAAGGATTGGTTGTTAAGGTTTGTGTTGTTGAACTTAATGTAAAACTATTAGCACCACTTGCTGTGATGGTTGTAGAATTTCCAGAACAAATGGTTGGACTACTAACAGATGCTAAAGCTACAGTTGGTGTAGCATTAACGTTAATTGTTGTTGTGATTGTATTTGCACTTAAACACCCCAAGTTACCAATACCTTTTAATGTGTAAGTTGTTGTAGAAGTTGAATTAACCACAAAAGGATTAGTTGTTAAAGTTTGTGTTGTTGAACTTAATGTGTAACTATTAGCACCACTTGCTGTGATAGTAGTAGAATTTCCAGAACAAATTGTTGGACTACTAACTGATGCTAAAGCTACAGTTGGTGTAGCGTTAACGGTTATTGTTGTTGTGATCGTATTCGCACTTAAACACCCCAAGTTACTAATACCTTTTAATGTGTAAGTAGTTGTAGAAGTTGGATTAACCACAAAAGGATTAGTTGTTAAGGTTTGTGTTGCTGAACTTAAAGTATAACTATTAGCACCACTTGCTGTGATAGTAGTAGAATTTCCAGAACAAATGGTTGGACTACTAACAGATGCTAAAGCTACAGTTGGTGTAGCATTAACGGTAATTGTTGTTGTGATTGTATTCGCACTTAAACATCCAGCGTTACTATTACCTTTTAATGTGTAAGTTGTTGTGGCAGTTGGATTAACTGCAAAAGGATTAGTTGTTAAAGTTTGTGTTGCTGAACTTAAAGTGTAACTATTAGCTCCACTTGCTGTAATGGTAGTTGAATTTCCAGAACAAATAGTTGGACTAGTAACTGATGCTAAACCTACAGTTGGTGTGGCATTAACGGTGATTGTTGTTGTGATTGTATTCGCACTTAAACATCCATTAATATTACTACCAGTGATTGTGTAAGTTGTTGTAGATGTTGGTGATAAACTAAAATTAGTATTGGATAAATTTCCAGGATTTAGTGTATAAGAATTAGCTCCTGTTGGACTCAAAGTTATTGTATTATTTGGACAAATAGAATAGGAGGTAGCGGTTAAACTTATTGTAATCGGGCTTAGTGGTTGATTAATAGGTACAATTATTGTAGTATTACAAACACCATCATTTGCAGTTACAGTATAATTATTTGCGATCAATCCTGTTTGACTAAGCCCTAGTAAAGAGCCAGGCATCCAAGTAACGGTATAGGTACCTGCGCCTCCAGATGGAGTTACTGTAGCTGAACCAGTTGCTGCTCCAAAACATGTAATACTTGTAGTTGCTGAAGCTGATAAAGTAACTCCACCTGACCCAGGTGTAACATAAAAAGTACATATCGAATTATTTCCTGCTTGATCTGTTACAGTCATGGTGACTTGTGTTATTGCTGTAATTACAGTTCCAGCTAAAGGGTTTTGTGAAATAGTAAATGCACAATCATCAAAAGCAACAACTTCTGGAATGTAATTTCCTAAAATCCCAGAACAACCAGTTAAAGTTTTATTTGGTACACATGTAATAATAAGTGGCGGAAGAGCTTCAGTAGCGCAATTGATAGCAGAACCACAGCCAGCTATAGTTGTATTTTTGCATTGTGCCGTTGGTGTTGATGTCGGTAATAAAGTATTACATCCTGATGCAGTAAATACTGTTCCTACAAATGATGGGGTACCAGAGTTTGCTAACACAACATCCGATGTTGCCATATCAAAATTTCTAATGTTAACTTCACCAGCGGGAGCTGTTGTAAAAGTGCAGTTTGTAATTGTTCCTGTTAATGGTGAGGTTTTGTCTAAATAAAAGTCTGCACCAGAGTCATAAGGAATATTATTAGCAAAAGAACACGTATTAAATGAGAATGTACCAGTTGCTCCTCTAAATAAAATAGCTCCACCGTCTACGGAAGCATTATTTGGATCGGCTCCTTGCGAATTATAATTATTATTAAATTGACAATTTGTAAATTTAGATGTTCCTGCAAATTGACAAAATGCACCTCCTCCATTATTAGGATCAGAAGCGTCACCAGCAGAAAAATTATTTAAAAAGCAACACCCGTTAACCGTTAAAAGGCCAGAGTTTTGATAAATAGCTCCTCCTCTTCTAGCAGAACATTTACTGAATGTCGTATTTTGAATGGTTACATTTGGATTGGCTCCATACATGTAAATGGCTCCTCCGTATCTTACGAAATTTTTGTTATCAATAAATAGGCAATTATTTACTGCAACGGTTGAATTATCAACATATATTGCTCCACCATAATCGGCATTCCATCCCGAACAACTAAAAGCACAATTATTAAAAATGACGTTAGATCCAGAAGAGACTAAAACGTTTGCGCCCGCTGTATTTGTCCCAGGATTTTTTCGTATAACTACGTTTTCAAAGACGATTCCTGTTAAGTTTGAATTAATTAATAAAACTTGCCCTTCTTGATTTAAATAATAATTAATGAAATTCATATTCATTATCTTCACATTACTAACGCTAATAGTTCCAAAACGATTAACAGTGGCATTTCCAGTAAAAATCGTATTTCCAGATCCTGCACCAATTATTGTTATCTCAACATTAATAACATTAGTAGTTGAAGTATAATTACCTTTATCCACGAGTATCGTGTCTCCATTAACAGAAATAGTTAATCCTTGAGCCAATGTCAGTTTTGGTGACCCTGAAGTTAATCCCGTATTTGTGGCTGATCCAACGGCTGAAGTGTAAATGTCTCCTGTTGTTGAATTATCATTTACGTATATTTTTTTTGCATGAATTTGAACTGCAAAAAAGAAAAATGTAATAAATAGAACTTTAGAAAATTTCATAATTTAGTATTAATATATTAATAGTACGTTTACTTCAGTTTAATAAAATTATAGAAATTCCACTCTGAATTAAATGTTAAAAAAGTATTTTTTAGGGAGTCTGATTAGATTAAGAACTGCAATAAATTGTCGTTTTTATTGAGATATTCAAATTTAAAACCACATTTTACAAGATTTGATTTTAGAAATTCTAAATCATTAGGGTTCTTAATCTCTATTCCTATTAAGGCTGGACCATTTTCTCTATTGTTTTTTTTCATGTATTCAAAATGAACAATATCATCATTTTGTCCTAATACATTAACTACAAATTCTTTTAAGGCACCAGCTCTTTGAGGAAATCTGATTATGAAAAAATGCTTTAATCCTTCAAATAATAAGGAACGTTCTCTAATTTCTTCTGTGCGCATAATGTCGTTATTACTACCACTTATAACACATACAACATTTTTACCTTTTAATTTATCTTTTAAATAACTCAAAGATGCAATAGTTAAAGCACCAGCGGGCTCAACAACAATGGCCTGCTGATTGTATAATTTCAATATAGTAGTACATACTTTTCCTTCTGGAACTAAAATAATTTCATTTATTTTTTTGTTACATATTTCGAATGTTTTATCTCCTACTTTTTTTACTGCAGCGCCATCTACAAACTTATCTATTTGTAAAAGTTCCGTATTGTAACCATTGGCTATAGATGTTTTCATAGACGGTGCACCTTCTGGTTCAACGCCAATAATTTTAGTATGAGGTTTGGTTTGTGATAAATAACTCACACATCCAGCTGCTAGTCCGCCACCTCCAATTGGAACCAATACATAATCAATTTCAAAATCGGCATCGTCTACTATCTCTTTTGCAACTGTAGCTTGACCTTCAATTACTTTTTCATCATCAAATGGATGAATAAAAGAAGCGCCTTTTGAGTTACAAAATTTGACGGCTCCTTGATAGGTATCATCAAACGTGTCACCCATTAAAATAACCTCAATATGCTCTTTGCCAAAAAATTTTACTTGGCTGATTTTTTGCAACGGTGTTGTTGCAGGCATAAAAATTGTTCCTTTTATATTTAATTTTCGGCACGAGTAAGCAACGCCCTGTGCATGATTTCCTGCGCTTGCACAAACAACACCTTTTAGCTTTTCAGTATTAGAAAGAGAACTGATTTTGTTGTAAGCTCCTCTAATTTTGTATGAACGAACTACTTGCAAGTCTTCGCGTTTTAAATAAACATTAAAACCAAATTCTTCACTTAATTGTAAATTATATTGCAAAGGCGTATGCATTGATACGTCTTGTAAATTTTGAGCTGCCTTGTTAATGTTTTCTATTGATATCAAATTATAATGTTTAATCTATAATTGTTTAAACTAAATTCTTCATTTCTGTCATTGATTCTCTTAAACAAAAACCTATTTTTTCAATTGCATGATTTCTAATATTTTGATTTACAGAAATCAACATCTTATTATCAACCTCATTTGTATTTGTAAAAGATTTTCCAATCACATTAGTGTCTATGGTTTTCATAAATTCTTTCAATAATGGTTTACATGCATGATCAAATAAATAACAACCATATTCAGCTGTGTCAGAAATTACTCTATTCATTTCATACAGTTTTTTTCGCGCTACTAAATTTGCTATTAATGGCAATTCATGCAGAGATTCATAATATGCTGATTCTTCAATGATGCCTGCTTCTGTCATTGTTTCAAAGGCTAGTTCAACGCTTGCTTTGACCATTGCAATCATCAGTATTCCATTATCAAAGTATTCTTGTTCAGAAATACTTGATGAAGTTGGCACTGTTTTTTCAAAATTTGTTTTTGCAGTAATCTCTCTCCAACTTAATAAATTGGCATCTTCATTTGCCCAATCAGCCATCATGTTTTTAGAAAATTCTCCAGATAAAATATCATCCATATGCTTTTGAAATAATGGTCGGAGGATTGATTTTAATTCTTCTGAAAGTTCAAATGTTTTTATTTTTGAGGGATTATTTAAGCGATCCATCATGGTTGTAATTCCGCCATGTTTTAAAGCTTTTGTGATAGCTTCCCAACCATTTTGAACTAGCTTAGATGCATAGCTTGGGTCAATTCCATTTTCCACCATTTTATCAAAGCATAAAATAGAGCCTGTTTGTAACATGCCACATAAAACAGTTTGCTCGCCCATTAAATCAGATTTCACTTCCGCTACAAATGATGAGTATAAAACACCAGCTTTATGTCCACCTATTGCTACTGCATATGCTTTTGCTTGATTTAATCCTTCGCCATTTAGATTGTTTTTGGGATGTACAGCTATTAAAGTTGGCACTCCAAATCCTCTTTTATATTCTTCACGAACTTCAGAACCTGGGGATTTTGGCGCACACATAATGACAGTAATATCTTTACGTATTTGCATCCCTTCTTCAACAATATTAAATCCATGAGAATACGATAATGTAGCACCATGTTTCATTAATGGTATAATTACTTTAACAACCGATGTATGTTGTTTATCTGGTGTTAAATTACAGACTAAGTCGGCTGTAGGAATTAATTCTTCATAAGTTCCAACATGAAAGCCATAGTTATAAGCATTCATGTATGAAATTCTTTTTTCTTGTATGGCTTCATTACGAAGTGCGTAAGAAATATCTAAGCCTGAATCGCGCATATTTAAACCTTGATTTAAACCTTGAGCACCACAACCTATGATTACAATTTTTTTTCCTTTAAGTTCAGTAATACCATCAGAAAATTCAGTCTGATTCATAAGTTTGCAAACACTGAGTTGTTCTAATTGCAATCTTAGGGGTAAGGTGTTGAAGTAATTTTGCATAATTAATTTTTGTTAAAATGTTTAATTAATGTTTTACTATTATTTTCTAATTCTATTAAATATGCATTCAAGGTTTTCAGAGGTTTTGTAATTGCTACTCTTCCACTGCGTACAAATTCCAAAATGCCAAATCTTTCTAAATCGCTAAATAGTTTTTTAATTTCTCGCTCATCACCAGTTTTTTCTACTACAATGTAGTCGGGAGCAATGCTTAATATTTTTGCGTAATTTTCATTAACTACACGCATAAACAATTCATTTTCTTTTAATGCATCTGTTGATACTTTGTATAATGCAATTTCTCTGCTTATAATTTCAGAATTAATATGGTAAAAGGCTTTTAAAACGTCTACTTGTTTTTCGATTTGACTAACTATTTTTTTAACCTGTTCTTCAGAAACCGTAATTACAATTGTGTAACGATATATTCCTTTTATTTCACTTTCGCTTGCTGTTATACTCTCAACATTAATATGTCGACGTGTAAATATAATTGTCACTCTAGATAGCAACCCAATGATATCTTCAGTAAATATTGATATGGAATAAGTTGTTTTCATTTTAATTTAAAAAATCAATTAACTATTATTATTACTCTAATCGTATTTCAGCCACACTTGCGCCAGTAGCAACCATTGGAAATACATTTTCTTCATTTTCAACTACAACATCCAAGATGTAAGATTCTTTGGATGCATACATTTCTTTTAAAGCTTGCTCCAAGTCATTTCGCTCGGTAACCTTTTTACCTTTAATGTTATATCCATTAGCAATTGCAATAAAATCTGGATTTTTCATTTCAGTAAAAGAATATCGCCTATCAAAAAACAATTGTTGCCATTGACGAACCATTCCTAAAAAGTTATTATTAAGCACTAAAATTTTAACTGCAATATCACTTTGCATAATAGTTCCTAATTCTTGAATAGTCATTTGAAAACCACCATCACCTAAAACCGCTACTACTTCTACATTTGGACATGCAACTTTAGCACCTATGGCAGCTGGAAGCCCAAATCCCATTGTGCCCAATCCCCCTGAGGTTATAAAATAATTAGGGATGTTACATTTATAATAACGAGAGGTAATCATTTGATGTTGTCCAACATCTGTAACAATGATAGAATTTCCTTTGCTAATTTTATGAAGTTTATCAATGACTTCAGCCATCTTTAATTTATCCGATGTTGGATTAATAGCTTCTTTTATAACCTTATCAAATTCAATAGTATTACAGTCTGCAAAACGCTTTAACCAATCGGTATGTTTTGTTACTTTTATTTTTGGTAATAATAATTGTAACGCTTCTTTTGCATCGCCTAAAACGGCAACATTTGCAGGTATAATTTTATTAACCTCAGAAGGATCTATTTCGAAATGAATAACCTTAGCTTGCTTTGCGTATTTTGCAACATTACCTGTTACACGATCATCAAAACGCATTCCTATAGCAATCAATAAATCGCATTCGTTTGTTAATAGATTTGGTCCATAATTTCCATGCATTCCTAAGTAACCAACATATAATGGATGTTGGGGAGAGAAAGCACCTAATCCTAATAAAGTTGAAGCAACTGGTATGTTTCCTTTTTCGGCGAAAGCTAACAATTCTTTTTCTGCGCCTGAAAGTGATACGCCATGTCCGCATAGTATATAAGGACGTTTTGCTTCATTAATTAATTCTGCTGCTTTAGTAACTTGCTCTTCATTTACTTTTTGACTAGGAAAATAACTACGAATACTTTCACATTTTTCATAATTATAGATTGTATTTCCAAACTGTGCGTCTTTTGTTATATCAACTAAAACTGGTCCTGGGCGACCAGATCCAGCTATATAAAACGCTTTAGCAATAGCAGGTGCAATGTCTTCGGCTTTTGTAACTTGAATATTCCATTTGGTAACAGGCATTGAAATACCAACTACATCTGTCTCTTGAAATGCATCAGTACCTAACAAATGAGAATGTACTTGACCTGTTATGCAAACTATTGGCGTAGAATCAATCTGTGCATCTGCAATACCAGTAATTAAATTAGTAGCGCCTGGACCCGACGTTGCAATAGCAACACCTGTTTTTCCTGAAACTCTTGCATATCCTTGAGCCGCATGAATAGCTCCTTGTTCGTGTCGAACTAAATAATGAGTTAGTTGTTTTTTATAATCATAAAGGGCGTCATATACTGGCATTATCGCACCACCCGGATATCCAAAAACATCTGTAACTTGTTCGTCAAGCAAAGCTAATATTAGTGCTTCTGCTCCTGTTACTTCTGTATTATATTTTGAGTGGTTTTTCATTCTTATAAATCTGTTACGCAGCCTAAACTTGCTGAGCTTACTTGTTTTGTGTATTTGTATAAAACGCCAAATTTTATTTTAAGCTCGGGCTGTTTCCATTGTTTTTTTCGTTCTGCTAATTCTTCCTTAGATATTAGCACATCAATTTTATTTGTTATTGCATCAATTTTTATAATGTCTCCGTTTTTGATTAATGAAATGGGGCCACCTTCAAATGCTTCTGGACTTATATGTCCTACAACAAATCCATGCGTTCCACCTGAGAATCTGCCATCTGTTATTAATGCCACGCTGTTGCCCAAACCAGCGCCAATTAAAGCAGATGTTGGCTTTAGCATTTCAGGCATTCCTGGTCCGCCTTTTGGGCCTTCATATCTTATTACGATAACATTTCCTGGTATTACTTTTCCAGAGCAAATACCATCAATACAATCAAATTCATTGTCATAAACGATGGCTTTTCCTTCAAATATCTCACCTTCTTTGCCTGTTATTTTTGCTACAGAACCTTCTGGTGCCAAATTCCCGTATAATACTCTTAAATGTCCTGAAGATTTAATAGGATTATTTATTGGCATTATAACTTCTTGCCCTTCTTTCAGTCCTGCAATCATGTCAGCATTTTCTTTGATAGTTCGGCCAGTAACAGTTAAACTCTCTCCGTGAAGCAAACCCTTTTCCAATAAGTATTTCATTAAGGCTGGCACACCACCAATTGCAAAAACGTCTTCCATTAAAAATTTACCACTTGGTTTCAAATTGGCCAATAATGGCGTAGCATTATTAATTCTAGTAATGTCTTTTAATGTAAAATCTACATTGGCTGTTTTTGCCATCCCAAGTAAATGCAATACAGCATTAGTAGAACCACCTAATGCAACTACAACTGTAAAGGCATTTTCAAAAGATTTTTTAGTAAGTATGTCTGATGGTTTTATGTTCTTTTCTAAAAGAAATTTTAAATATCTACCAGTATTTAAACATTCCTCTTTTTTTTGATTACTTAAAGCAGGATTTGATGAACTATAAGGTAAACTTAAACCTAGAGCTTCAATTGCTGAAGCCATTGTATTTGCTGTGTACATGCCACCGCATGCCCCAGCACCTGGGCAAGCATTTTTTATGATACCATTGAAATCTTCTTCACTTATTGTTCCTGCGTATTTTTCTCCTAATGCTTCAAATGCAGAAACAATATTTAATTTTTTTCCTTTATAATTTCCAGAAGCAATTGTTCCTCCATAGACCATTATAGAAGGTCTATTGACACGTATCATTGCCATTGCTACACCAGGCATGTTTTTGTCACAACCTGCTATAGTTATTAAACCATCGTAATAATGAGCAGCAGTAACTGATTCAACAGAATCTGCAATGATTTCTCTAGAAACTAATGAATAACGCATGCCTTCAGTTCCATTAGTTATACCATCGCTAATTCCAATAGTATTAAATTGTAAACCAACCATATTGCTTTTGCGAACACCTTCTTTTACAAGTGCAGATAAACTGTTTAAGTGCATGTTACAGGTATTACCTTCATACCAAGTAGAAGCAATTCCAACCTGTGGTTTTTTCATATCTTCCTCTGTTAAACCTATTCCATAAAGCATAGCCTGAGAAGCAGGTTGTGATTCATCAGAAGTAAGTGTTTTACTGTAGCGATTTAATTCCATGGAAGATATTTTATAAATTTTTGCTCTTCGTTTAAGATTTGATGGAAGAGCCGAATAAAAGAATTTAATGATTATACTAATGAAAAATTACCGTATTCGTTGAAAGCCACTCTTCGATTGTATTTGGCTTGAAGTATGTATCCTAATGAATCCTCCCAATTTAGTTTAAATGGTATATTGTCAATAGATTTGATTCCAGCAACCTCAGCTGCAGTGCCTGTAAAGAAAGCACTGTCTGCCCCTTTGATTTCTTCAGGAGTAAAATATTTTTCCACAATTTTAAATCCTAGTTCTTTACACAATTCAAATATTGTGGCACGTGTAATTCCAGGTAAAATATTTCCTATTGGCGAAGTGTAAAGAACCTCATTTTGTTCAAAAAAGAAATTGGCTCCTGGACCTTCCGCTACATATCCATTTGCATCTAATAATAATGCCTCATCAAAACCATTATTTTTTGCTTCCGTTGTTGCTAATATTGAGTTTACATAATGCCCAGTTACTTTAGCATCAACATGACATGATTTAGGATTTGGCCTCTGGTAACTTGATGTCATAACATTTAGTAAGTTCGTTCCAAGATATTTTCCCCATTCCCATGCACATAAGAGAATATGTACTTCATCAGTAGGCGTTAAAGACATATTTGTTCCTGCAAATATAAGTGGGCGGATATAAGCGTTACTAAGATTATTTTTTTCTAAAAGTTGATATGTTAATTGCGTAAATTGTTCTTCATTATAGTTAACTTTTAAATGCATTTTGTTAGCTGAGAATAACAACCTTTCATAATGTTCTTTTGATTTAAAAATCCTTGTTCCATCTGGTGTTTCATACGCTCGTATCCCTTCAAATACACCACTGCCATAATGCATTGCTTGGGCATAAGGGCTTACAACTAAATCTTTAGATTTCAACCATTCCCCATTAAA
Source organism: Bacteroidia bacterium (assembly GCA_044353195.1). Taxonomy (GTDB): domain Bacteria; phylum Bacteroidota; class Bacteroidia; order B-17B0; family Aurantibacillaceae; genus UBA4416. The sequence goes on from JBILCJ010000031.1 coordinate 10,892, forward strand.
AAATACTATTGTGTTTTCGTTGTAATACATCTAATTAATTTTAAATTATTCATATTAAAGGCTTTTATCTTTAAAAAAATAAGAAAGTAAATACTATTTTTTGGCGTATTATTTAGTATTTGCTTTATAATTGAACCTTTAGTTTTATTCAATAAAACGGCGAAATTAAATTTTAATCACACGTTATTTTTATTAAATGCTCCATTTATTAGTAAGTCTGATTTGTGTTTTTTAACAAAATAATGGTTTGTCATATTTAAATAATCTATAATTTGTGATAAATTTGGTTTAGTTATAAGTCACATTTTTGTTTTCATTCATGATTTTCATAACCATTTATTTTTAAAAAGATGAAAAAGAATAGTAATGCATTTATTGTTATCAAAAGTTTAACTATGTCTGAAAAAAGATATTTTAAAATTTTTTCGGAACGGCATACTATTGGTGAACAAAATAAGTACGTTTTGTTGTTTGACGAACTTGATCGGGCTATCGAAGAAGATGATAAACTAATAAAACAAAATTTGCAAAGATTACATGTGAATACGGATTATTTTTCTGCTGATAAAAATTACTTGTATCAATTGATTCTTAAAAGTTTAAATGCGTTTCATGATTCTAAAACTTTTAATTTAGAATTAAAAGAATTACTGATTTCAATTGAAATTTTATTTCATAAAGGTCTTTATGAATCATGTTTAAAACTGATTGTAAAGGCAGAAAATCTTGCTAACACGTGTGAAAATTTTCAATTAATGATTGATATCTTAACATGGAAGAAAAAATGTTGTGGCTATTCTTTAGGATTAACTAAGGCTTCAGAAGTAAATAAATCAGTAGATCAATTTGTAACTAAGACGCAAGATTTAAAACAAATTATCGATTTATATTATGAAAGTAATATTCTTCAATCTAATAATGAACAACAAAATAAAAAAGAAACGATTGCAGCCTTTGATTTAATTTTAAAAAAGCCAATACTTAAATCTGAAAAGAACATACTTTCATTCACTGGTAAGATTTATTATTTTTTAATTTATGCTAACTATTTCAATTTTACCAATAATAAACCTAAAGAGTTAAGTTTCTTAGAAAGTTTAATGACACTTTTAAATCAATCAAAAACATACGCTTTAGAAAATCCTTTAGATTATATTTCAATATATAATAGACTTTTAGCTATTAAGAAACATTTTCCTTCAACTAATTTCCTTAATGATTTGATGATATTAAAACGATTTTCTGAGCATAATTTCATTAGAAAGGAAGTTGTTACATACAGAATCTTTATTCATTGCAATACACACGAACTCGAGTATTATTTAATTAATAATAATTTTACTGATGCTATAAAAAAACTAAATGCTATTGAAAAAGAAATTTCTAAAACTAAATTAGATATTGAACCTTACCATATTATTTATTTTAATTATATCCATTCTATTACATTAATTTTTGTTGGAGATTTTCGTAAAGCCTTAAAATTTAATAACCAAATTTTAAATAATTTTGAATTTAGTGCCAGGCCGCAAGTTTACTTTAGAGCAAAAGTTTTAAGTGTTATTTTGCATTTTGAATTAAAAAATATGTCTCTTGTTAGTTCGATGGCTAAGCAAATATTAAGAGAAAATACTTTTAGGAATATTTTAATACCATTAGAAATTAAAATTTTAAATTCCTTAATTAAGATCTCAAACTCATCACTTATATCTCCAAAAGAAGTAAATTCAATATTCGAAAAAATTGAATTGTTTATAGTGGACATTAAGACTGAAAGTAATAATAGTATAAATAGTTTGATTGAAAATTATGAAAAATGGATTGTTTCTAAAATAAAGAGAAAATTAGTTTGCGAAATCTTTAAATAGTCCTATTTCTCTATTCTACTTTGTTTGCTTCAAGAATACGAAGTTTAACTAATTCTACTGTTTGTTTTTTGCGCTGTAAAATTGATATTTCATATCCTTCATATTTTCTCTTTTCATTAACCGCTGGGATTCTTCCCCATAAAAAATTTATTAAACCTGATACAGTTTCATATTTTGAATTTTCGGGTAAAGCCATTGGTAAAGCTTCATTTACATCGCCAATACTACTATGTGCATTTACAATATATTCAGTTTCACTTTTCTTTTCTACATTTGGCTTTTCTTCATCATGCTCATCTTGAATTTCTCCAACTAACTCTTCAATAATATCTTCCATAGTAACAACGCCCGCTGTTGCACCAAATTCATTGGTAACAATGGCCATCTGAACATGAAGTTTCTGAAAATCTTTTAATAAATTGTTGACGTGCATGCTTTCAGGTATAAAATGAGCTGGACGCATAATATCTCTGATTGTTTTAAACTTATTATCAATCACTGCTTTTAATATATCCTTGGAATGAACAACACCAATAACATTATCAATATCCCCTAAATAGACTGGTAAACGAGAATAACCTTCATCTATCACTTTTTGAATCATAACGGTTCTTCCCAATTCAACGTCTAAGGCTGAAATTCGGTTTTGTGGAACCATAATTTGCTTTACAATACGGTCGTCAAAATCAAATACATTTTGAATTAATTCGTTTTCACTTGGTTTAATGGCACCGCCTTCTTCACTTTCAGTTAATATCATTCTTAGTTCCTCTTCGGTATGAACATCATCTTCACCAACTTTCTTAATTCCTAATATTCTTAAAATAAAGTTTGATGATTTATTAAGTAACCAAATAAATGGAGAAAATACAAAATAAAATAGACGTAAGGGCCAAGCTATAAAAAGGGCTGTTTCAATCGGAAATTTTATTCCAAACATTTTTGGAACTTGTTCACCTAAGGTAATATGTAAAAAAGTTATTAATGTAAATGCTATTGGCACTGTTACAAAATGTTCGTTTACAACCATGTTTAAGTCCACAAATATCCTACTCACAATTTTACTCATCACATGCTCGCCATAAGCACCTAAACCCAAACTAGCTAATGTAATACCTAATTGAGAAGCAGATAAATAAGCGTCTAATTTTTGAAGTATCTGTTGCGTAAACTTTGCTCTTTTACTTCCTTTTTGAACTAATAAATCAATTTGAGAGGATCTAACTTTCACTAATGCAAATTCGGCTGCAACAAAGTAGCCATTCAATAAAACTAATAAGAATGTAAAAAAAATGTCTATCATAATTGGTTTAAAAAATCGTATACAAATATAACATTTGTATTTTAATCATTTTCTTATTGATTTTCGTAGCTTTTTGATGTGTTTTAATGTAAAAATAAGACTAAATATGTTTCGTAATTCGGACCAAAAATATATATTTGTATATTACAGAATAGCTATGCAACAAGAAAGTAAATCAGCCACTAAGGGCCTCAATTTTGAAGATTTTAAACAGATTGTTTTAAATGATTTTAAATTAATAAATGAAAGTCGTCAAACCAGTTTATTAGGACGTAAAGAAGTATTAACTGGAAAAGCTAAATTTGGTATTTTTGGTGATGGCAAGGAGTTAGCGCAGGTTGCCATGGCAAAAGTCTTTAGAAATGGTGATTTTAGGAGTGGTTATTATCGCGACCAAACGTTTATGATGGCGATTGGTCAACTTTCAATCCAAAACTATTTTGCTGGTTTATACGGACATTCTGATATTAATCACGACCCGATGAGTGCAGGTAGACAAATGGGCGGACATTTTGGAACTCATAGCTTAAATGAAGATGGCACATTTAAAAATTTAATGAATCAAAAAAATTCATCTTCAGATATTTCACCAACGGCAGGACAAATGCCTCGTTTATTAGGATTAGCTTATGCTTCACATTTTTATAAAAAAAATGAAGCATTACAACAGGGTAAATTTCTAAACTTTAGTGACAAAGGAAATGAAGTTGCATTTGGAACAATTGGAGATGCATCTACATCAGAAGGTTTATTTTGGGAAACTATTAACGCAGCAGGTGTATTACAAGTGCCAATGTTGATGAGTGTTTGGGATGATGGCCACGGAATTTCTGTTCCAAAAAAATACCAAACAACAAAAGAAAGTATTTCTGATATTTTAAAAGGATTTCAGCGTGAAGAGGGTAGAAATGGATTTGAAATATTAAAAACAAAAGGATGGGATTACGCTCACCTTTGTGAAACATACGAAAAAGCCATTACAATTTGTAGAGAACAACATGTTCCAGTTTTAGTTCATGTAGAGGAAGTAACTCAGCCACAAGGGCATAGTACTTCTGGTTCTCATGAGCGTTATAAAGATGCGGCACGTTTGCAGTTTGAAGCAGAGTTTGATTGCATTAAAAAAATGCGTGAGTGGATTTTAGATAATGCTATTGCAACAGATACTGAATTGAATGAAATAGAAGAAACATCTAAATTATCTGTAAGAGATGCTAAAACGGCTGCTTGGTCAGAATATTTAAAACCAATAAAATCAGAACTTTCAGAAGTTGTAAATTTGTTTAATGATTTATCTGGAAGTATACATGCTGATAAAATTAATGTCATTAAAACTGAATTAAGTTCAATTAAAGAACCGATTAGAAAAGATATTTTAGTTGCTGTAAAAAAAGTGTTACGCTTAGTAAAAGAAGAGCATTCAGAAACGCGTCAGCAATTGATTAGCTGGTTAAGTGATGCAAATAATCAG
>JBILCJ010000177.1:0-4700 GCA_044353195.1 Bacteroidia bacterium
CTGGTCCAAATGTGTTTACTGCAACCGTAACAAATGTAAATGGATTAGGTGTTGATGGTGATAACTCAGATAATATCATTAGTAAAACCATAACACCTGTAACTCCAGCATTAGGAAAAGTAGTTGTTGCTGAAGAAGGAACAGGAACATGGTGCCAATGGTGCCCAAGAGGAGCTGTCTATATGGATGCGATGGATACTAAATATGCAGGATATTTTGCGCCAATTGCCGTTCATAATGCCGATCCAATGGTAGTAACAGCATATGACGCTGCAATTGGAGCGTTAATTGGTGGTTATCCAAGTGCATTAGTGGATAGATTACCAGATATTGATCCAAGTGGACTTGAAACTGATTTTTTAACGCGTATTGTAGTGGCACCAAAAGCATTCATCGTGAATGGAGCTACTTACAATTCAAGTACTCGCGTATTAAATGTATCTGTTAAAAGTACTATTCAAACAGCTATTACAGGTAACTACAAAGTAGCTTGTGTATTAACTGAAGATAGCGTAAAAGGAACTGGAAGTACCTACAACCAATCTAATGCATACGCAGGCGGTGGTGCAGGCGTAATGGGTGGTTATGAATTATTAGCTAACCCAGTACCAGCTGCTTTAATGAGATATGATCATGTGGCACGTTTTATCCTTCCTAATTTTGGTGGGTTTGCAGCTACCGGTGCAAGTGCAGCAGTTGGTGCTATTTTCACACATACTTTCACATTTACACTACCAACAAACTTCAATACCTCAAAAATTCATATTGTTGGTTTATTTATTGATCCAACAGGCAAAATTGACAATGCAGGAACTTCTACTATTGCTCAAGCTGTATCAAATGGATTTGTAAATGGCCCTGCTGGATTTGATGTTGGTGTAGCAGAAACACCTTTTGCTCCAGATGCTCAAGTGCGTATCTTCCCTAATCCAACTATCAATCATTCATCAATTAATTTAAATCTTACTAAATCTTCAAACGTAAAAGTTTCCATTTATTCAGTAAATGGTTTATTAGTTGGAAGTAAAGAATTTGGAGAGTTAAATGGTCAATTAACATTACCAGTTGATTTATCAGCCTTTAGTGCAGGAATGTATATGGTAAATGTTACAATTGATGGTAATACTACTTTACACAAATTAATTAAAGAATAAGATTTGATTCTTATCAAAACTAAAAAGCCCTACTCAATTTGAGTAGGGCTTTTTTTATCATACAATTTTTTATTTCAGCAACTCTATTAGTTTCTCTAGTGCAACTTCTTCTTTATGTCCAGTTTGAATATTTTTTAAGGCTAATTTTGGTGTTCCGTTTTCATTCAAGTCAACGGCTAACACAAAAGGAATTTGTTTTTTTTCTGCATAATCAAATTGCTTCCCAATCTTTACAGGATCAGGATAAACCTCGCAATTAATAAAATGAGTTCTTAGTTTTTCTGAGACATTAACAGCAATAGCTTGTTGCAGATTTCCATTATTCGTTATTAAAACTTTAGTCGTAGAAACACCGTTAACAGTTTCAGGAAATGCATGTAATTCTTCCATCACATCGTAAATTCTATCCACGCCAAAAGAAATTCCAACACCTGACATATTTTTTAACCCAAAAATACCAGTTAAATCATCGTATCGACCGCCACCTAAAATACTTGGTGTAAATGTTCCTGCATTGGCTTTGGCTTCAAAAATTGTACCAGTGTAATAGTTCAATCCTCGAGCAAGAGTAATATCCAATTCAATGGTTAAATGATTAATAGACAAATGTTTCATTTGCTCTAATAAAAATTCTACTTCTTCGATTCCTTTTTTACCGATTTCACTTGTTTGTAAAAAACCTTTTAAAACCTCAACTTTATTTTCGTTAGAACCAACCAAATCAATTAATGGTTCTAATTGTTTAATAGCAACATCAGAAATTCCTTTTTGCGACAACTCGTTTATAACTCCGTCTTTACCAATTTTATCAAGCTTATCAATAGCAACAGTAATATCAATTATTTTTTCGCTGGCATTTAAAATTTCTGCGATGCCGCTTAATATTTTACGATTATTAAATTTTAATACAACAGGAATATTCAATTGATGAAATGATTTATCCATCATGGCTATTAATTCTAATTCATTGATCAATGAGTTAGAACCAATCACATCAGCATCGCATTGATAAAATTCTCTGTAACGTCCTTTTTGAGGTTTATCTGCACGCCAAACTGGTTGAATTTGATAGCGTTTAAACGGAAACGTAATTGCACTTTGATTCATGACGACATAACGGGCAAATGGCACGGTTAAATCATATCTCAACGCTTTTTCGGTTAACAATTCTGAATTATAAGACTTTTCTAAAGATGTATTAAATTCTTTTTTTAGAAGTTCTTTTTTTTCGTCTTTACTTTCGTGAATGCGAGAATTTAGTACTTTATAAATCAATTGATCACCTTCTTCGCCATATTTTCCAGTTAAAGTGCCAATATTTTCCATACTAGGCGTTTCTATTGGTGCATATCCGTATAACTGAAAATTAGTCTTAAGAATATTAAATATATAGTGGCGTTTTTGCATTTCAGCAGGACCAAAATCTCTTGTGCCACGTGGTATAGATGGTTTCATTATTAATATTGTTCTGAACTATTAGGAAAATCTTTACTTTTTACATCTTTAATGTACTGTTGAAAAGCGCCAGTCATACTATCAAAAAGACTTAAATATCTTCTTAAAAAACGTGGGCTAAATTCATGTGTCATACCAAGCATATCGTGCGTAACGAGCACTTGTCCATCAACACCCGAGCCTGCTCCTATTCCAATAATAGGAACTTCAGTAATAGCAGAAACTTGCTCTGCTAATTTAGCCGGAATTTTTTCGACAACAATAGCAAAACATCCCGATTGTTCTAATATTTTAACATCTTCTAAAAGTCTGTTTGCTTCTTCTTCTTCTTTAGCTCTTACAGTGTAAGTTCCAAATTTATAAATAGACTGAGGCGTTAATCCTAAGTGTCCCATTACAGGTATACCAGCAGACAAAATACGTTCAATGGAGTCTTTTATTTCGCGGCCACCTTCCATTTTCACGGCATGTGCCCCACTCTCTTTCATAATCTTGATAGCAGAAGTTAATGCTTCCTTGGAATTTCCTTGGTAAGATCCAAATGGTAAATCCACAACTACCAGTGCTCTATCAACACCTCTCACAACAGATGAAGCATGATAAATCATTTGATCTAAGGTAATTGGCAAGGTTGTCTCGTGTCCAGCCATGACGTTGCTGGCGCTATCACCAACTAAAATAACATCAATACCAGCATGGTCAATAATTTTTGCCATGGTAAAATCGTATGCTGTTAACATCGCTATTTTTTCACCACGACGTTTCATTTCTTGCAACTGATGCGTGGTTACTTTTTTTACTTCTTTGTGAATTGACATAGATTTATATCGTTGTTAAAATACTTAAAACAAATTTTCACGTAAAATTAATTAATATATTTGGAAGTCTCTTAAAAATTGTAACTTAGCTTTCTATTACTATTGTACTAATCATGAAAAAAATAATCAAAACCTTTATTAGCCTTTTTGTTCTTTTAACTGTAACGCAATCGTGTAAAAATGATTTAGAAGTGCTTGCTCCTGGCAAAGAAATGGTATCAGTTTATGGAATCTTAGACCCTACACAAGACATTCAAAATATAAGAATAAATAAGGTTTATGTTAATGATCAAGATGCCTTAGTTTCAGCTCAAGATGCCAACTCTATAAATTATAGTGCTGGAGAATTAACTGTAACCTTACAGCGTTATATTACTGGAAACACTATACCACAGCTAACCACAAAAGGTAACTCTTCTAAAAAAGAAATCGTATTAACAGAGACCGTTGTCACCACACAAAGTGGCACTTTTAATCAAACACAGCGCATTTGGCAAACGACAGACAAACTTTTTCGCGATGGTGAATATAAACTTATCATTAAAAAAACAGCCACTGGCGAACAAATTGCCTCAGCACAAAATGTGATAATTGATAGTTTAAGTGTGTCTGCCGCTAATGCTATGCCTTTCATGCATATTCCAACAAATATTACAGCCTATCCAAATCATGGGCAATACATTACTTCAGGTTCTGGATTAACGCCAAGCAGCCGATACATTGATTATTCGATAGGTATTGCAACTCAAAAAATAAAATTTATTTCTATAAAAAACGCCAAACTTTATGACGTTGTGATGCGTTTTCATTATGCAGATTCATTAACAACATCTACAACTCCAGTTCTTCGTTATGTTGATTTTAATTTTAATACCGTAAAAGGAAATATTTTAAAAAAAGACGAAGTTTTGTCTGTTGAATTCTTAGCCAACGAATTTTACACCAATTTAGCAAGAGAAATCAATAAACAAACTGTTCCAAACTTAAAAAACAGAAAAGCATTATATATGGAATACATTATTCACGCTGGTGCAGAATCATTATCTGATTTTTTAGAGGTGAATGCACCAGCTACAACTATTGCACAAGACAAACCGTACTACACAAATATTACAGGTGGTGTAGGTGTGTTTTCAAGTAGAAGTTCATGTTCTGTAACGAAAGATTTGATTTCAAACTTCATTGACAGAATCGCTTGTCATCCAAGTACATTTCCGTTGTTGTTTTGTGACTATACAACAGGAAAGCCAAGAGCAGTTACTTGCCCCTAACC
>JBILCJ010000178.1:0-4691 GCA_044353195.1 Bacteroidia bacterium
AAGTTACATTTCGGAATTTGCTTGGTGTGAAATAAAAAAATAATAGCGATAGCGGTAAAAAAAAGAATAAAAATATTTGTGAACAAAAAACCAATTTTAAGTATCTTATTGTGAATTAATTTCAAATTTATCAATTGTTTCTGATATTTTTATATTTATCCAATTTAATAATCTTTATCTTTACAATTCTTTTTAATGGCCCTGTAGTACAACGGATAGTATGTGGGTTTCCGAAACTTAAGATTCAGGTTCGATCCCTGACAGGGCTACTAAAAACCAATTAAATAACTGATTTTTCATCTTTTAAATAGACTATTAATTTTATTCATAATATACATTATGTTAAATAGTTATTTCAAATGAATCTGTTTACTAGGAATAATAAGTTACTACCTATTTTACAAAACAGTTTTAAGTTTAGCGTATTTGAGCAATAAATTCTTTTCCCCTGCATCTCTGAAATTAATCAATGCTTTGGATTCAGGATAAACACCTTCAATTTTTGTTACTTCACCTATTCCAAATTTTTCATGCTCAACGATGCTTCCAATTCTTAGGATTGCATTGGCGCTATTATCAGTTAAGGAATTATTGAGAGCCATACGTTTGGCTAATGGAATTAACTTCTTTGGCGCTGAAAAATTAATTTGATTTAATTCATTTGATGATTTTTCATTTGGTTTCGTTTTAAAATCAATTGACTTTAAAGGATTCGTAAATGGTTTCTGACGGTATTCACCAAATGCATTATCACTAAATCGATTTGTAGATGTTTCTTGTGGATAATCGATACAATTTGGATCTAATTCATCAATAAATCGACTTGGTTCACAATATATTACATTTCCAAATCGGTAACGAGTTGTAGCAAAACTAATGGTTGCTTTCTTTTCAGCCCTTGTTAAAGCAACATAAAATAAACGACGCTCTTCTTCAAGTTCACTTCTACTATTTAATGCCATTTGAGATGGAAATAAATTTTCCTCAAGCCCAACTATATGTACATATGGAAATTCTAATCCTTTTGACGCATGAATCGTCATCATCGCAATTTTATCGGAGTTCTTTTCATCTTCACTTTCTTTATCCACATCAGTCAATAATGAAATTTCTTGCATAAATTCATCTAATGTTTTTAGATCTGAAGACTTTTCAGTTGCATCAAATAATTCGATGGGATTTGGTTCACCAGTTGAGTTATAAATAGCTTCTTTTAATTCTTCTTCTTGCGGCGTTCGTGGTTGTTCCACAAAGTCTTTAATACCATTTAAGAGTTCTTGAATATTTTCATATCTACTTACCCCTTCTGGCGTTTTATCAATGTATAAATCCTTTAAAATTCCACTTGTGATTGCAATATGGTTTGCACTTTCGAAGGCATCTTTATAGGGCAACATCATGGCAAACGTTTTTATCAAAGTTGTGAATTCCTCAATTTTAGCAGATGTTCCACTATTTATTCCAGCATTAAAATCTTTTAAATTTGCCAACACGTGCCACATACTTGTATCGTGTTCCATAGCGGCAATCATAATTTTATCTAGTGTTGTTTGACCAATTCCTCGAGCTGGATAGTTAATAATTCGTTTCAACGATTCATCATCATTATGATTAATCGTTAAACGAATATATGCTAACATATCTTTTATTTCCTTTCTCTGATAAAATGACAAACCGCCATAAATTTTGTAAGGAATATTTAATTTTCTTAAAGCTTCTTCAAATGCTCGTGACTGAGCATTCGTTCTATATAAAATTGCAAAGTCTTTAAAACGAGCTTGTTGCGTGAAGTGAGTTTCATAAATACTTGAAGCCACTTTTTGCCCCTCTTCATTATCAGTATTTGATTTAATAATTCGTATTAACTCACCGTCCTCATTAGAGGTAAAAATATTTTTCTTAAACTGATCTTTGTTTTTAGCTATAACAGCGCTAGCCGCTTTTACAATATGTTGTGTGCTTCTATAATTCTCTTCAAGTTTAAATGTTTTTAAATCCGGATAATCTTTTTCGAAGTTTAATATATTCTGAATATTAGCACCCCTGAACGAATAAATACTTTGTGCATCATCACCTACAACGCAAATATTTTGAAAACGAGCGGCTAATTGTTTCACAATCACATACTGCGAAAAGTTGGTATCTTGATACTCATCAACTAATATATACCTAAATTTATTTTGGTATTTTAGCAACATATCAGGAAAATCTCTTAATAAAACATTGGTATTAAACAATAAATCGTCAAAATCCATTGCACCTGATTGAAAGTTTCGTTTTTGATAAGCTAAATAAATTTGCCCTAAGGCTGGCTTATTCGACGCTCTATCATCAGCTTGATTAAGTGGGTTGTTTAAATATTGTTGTGGTGAAATTAATGAATTTTTCGCTGAAGAAATTCTATTTAAAACCAATGAAGGTTTATACACTTTCTCATCAAGATTTAATTGTTTTAATATACTTTTTATAACACCTTTGCTATCATCCGTATCATATATGGTGAAATTGCTGGGATATCCTAACTTTTCTGCTTCAAATCGTAATATTTTAGCAAAAATAGAGTGAAAAGTCCCCATCCATAAATTTTTTGCTTCTTTATCCCCTACAATTTTTGCAATTCGAGCCTTCATTTCTCGAGCTGCTTTATTTGTAAAGGTTAATGATAATATATTAAAGGCGTCAACACCTTTCGTCATGATATGCGCAATGCGATAGGTTAAAACACGGGTTTTACCAGAACCAGCACCAGCTATAATCATTACCGGTCCTTCAGTTGTTTCGGCAGCCATTCGCTGCACTGGATTTAATTCATTTAAATAGTTGCTCATTGTTTTACAAATGTAAGGATAAACCTCTTTTATGATTATTGTTGTTGATATCATTTTTTGAAATGTATTTAGTATAGAAAATGATTTGATACTTTTGTAGAGAAAGAAAATTAAATTACAATGGCTGGCGTTAATAAAGTGATACTTTTAGGCAACTTAGGTAAAGATCCAGAAATCAGGTATTTAGATGGTAATTTAGCGAAAGTTAAATTTACTTTAGCAACTAGCGAATTTTACAAAGATAAAAACGGTCATAAAATTGAACATACCGAATGGCATTATATTGTAATGTGGGGCACCTTAGCTGAAAGTGCGGAAAAAACATTAAAAAAAGGTATGCAGATTTATTTAGAAGGTAAAATTCAAAGTAGAGAATGGAATGACAAACAGGGTATAAAAAAAACGATTACAGAAATCATTGCTGAATCTTATCAAATTACTCAAAAGAAAGAAGCAATCAATATTATTCAAAACTCATTTCTAAATACACAATCTAAGGATTTAGATAATAAAGATAGTTTGCCGTTTTAAAGGAAATTTTTAGACTTTGATTATATTTACATTATGAAATTAAACTACTTGATTCTTATTTTTTCGTCCTTAATTATTTTCACAGCGTGTGTTGATGATGACGACGAGATTTACATTCCAAAACCTAAAGGTTATTTTAGAATCGATTTCCCGAAAAAAGAATACAGAGTTTATGATAGTATTTGTCCTTATTCTTTTGAAATTCCAACTTATGCATTTATAGATAATGATAAGCACTTAAAGGCTGATCCATGTTGGTTAAATATCAATTTCCCAAAATACAACGCCAAAATTCATTTGAGTTACAAGGTTATTTCTAATAATTTGGATACTATTTTAAACCAAAGTAGAGATTTTGTTGTGAAACATCAAATAAAATCCACTGGTATTGATGAAGTTGTTATTATTAGGGATAGTGCGAAAGTTTACGGATTAGTCTATGATATAAGTGGAAACTCAGCATCTAACATTCAATTTTATGTCACAGATAGCACTCATCATTTTATGAGAGGGGCACTTTATTTTAATTCAGTTCCAAATATTGATTCGTTAAAAATTGTTGTAGACTATTTGAGAACAGATATATTACAAATGATAAAAACGTTTAAATGGAGAAATTAATTAATCCATTTAAAGAATCTTAATTTATTTTTGTTTAAATCCAATTAATATAACGGCACAACCAGATCCTGCATTTTTACTTGGGTCAATTTGAGCATTAATAGTGCATACGATAGTCGATTTAACTTTAAAATCCCAATACGGCGCATTCGCATATTTTTTATTACTAAATAAAATATGATCATCTTGATCTTTGATTGTGAATATTAGGTTTCTATCTGTTTTACCACTACATGCTGCTAATCGATAAGTTGTTTCTCCAAAAAAAGTGGTATGAAACTCAGCTGTTTCTTCTGAATTTAACAGTAAAGACCTGTATGATTGTCCGTCAGAAATAAATTGAGAAATAATATGTTTTGAGCAGAGATTAGCTATGGAATCGCATTGACCAAAGCTATTTATTTGCATTAGACCGAAACTTAAACATAAAATGAAATTCTTGATATTTTTTTTCATATGATAGATTAAAATAAAGATTTTAATTAGGGTATAATTTGTTTAAGCTTTTGTATTAATAATTTTTTCACGAATTTGAAAAATAATTTCAGCTATCTTTTCTAATTGTGCATCATTTATAATTACTTCTGTTGTACTATTAATGTAAGTGGTTTTAATGGCTTCATCAGTTGTTGGCTCAACATATTTATAGTTAGTAATGACGTTATCGTAGATTAGAGTTAATTTTTCAATGTCAGTTAATAAATCATTAGC
>JBILCJ010000179.1:0-4655 GCA_044353195.1 Bacteroidia bacterium
TTATAGCCACATCAAATTTTTTGGATTTACAGCTACTGATTTAAGTACCGCTTCTATTTCAAATTATGAAGTCAATACAACATTTCCTAAAAAATATTTCACGAATGAGGTATTTAAAATTGAAGATAAAGCGAATAAAAAAGACTCGTTGTTTTGGACAACGACTCGGCCTGCCATATTATCGGCGGAAGAAATGAAATATTATGTAAAAGGTGATAGCTTGTTAAAACGCATGGAAACTAAGTCATATAAGGATTCTGTGTCTAATGCTAACAATGAATGGAGTTTTGGTTTAGATGGAATTCGTAAAAAAAATGATTTTACGGGAAGTAATTTTAGAACTAATTCGTTATTGAATGTATTTTCTTATAATACAGTTGAAGGACTAAATGCCGATGTATCCGCTTCATTTTCATTAAGAAATAAAGAAACACGCGTAGCCAAAGGTTTGACAGCAAATACTCACTATGGTTTTGATAATTATAAATGGAGTGGAGGATTGAGTGCATTTTGGTTTTTTAATCCAAAAAAGAATCAACGAATTTCTATAACAAGTTCACGTAGTTTAATTCAGTTTAATGAGTTTGAACCCATTGGATCTTTATTTAATACGGCCTATACCTTATTAGATAAAAGCAATTATATGAAGTTGTATCAAAAAGATATGTTTCGAGTTAATTATAATCATGAATTGATTAATGGATTAACATCCAATTTTGATTTACAATACATTGGAAGAGAAGCCTTAATAAATAAAAGTTTTTATTATGTGTATGGTGATGAGAATAAACATTTCACATCTAATAATCCATTGGTGGATGAAGGTGCGTATAGTGATTCAAAATTTTTTAAGCCAGAGCAATTAATTCAATTTAAAGTTAATTTCAAATTTATTCCATTTGCAAAGTATGAAACGTATCCAACGTTTAAACGCTTGCTAAAAACCAAATGGCCTGAGTTTTCAATGGCTTACAAAAAAGGAAAATCAGTGCAATCATCCCTTTTTAATTATGATTATGTGGAATTAGCAATTGGCAAAGACATTGAATTAAGAGGCTTAGGTTTGTTTAAATTTGATGTGGTGGGTGGTGCTTTTTTTCATACGAAAGGAATGAATTTTACGGATTATAAACATTTCAATGGGAATCAAACATTTTTTCTCATGAATAAACCAAGTTCAGATGTGTCGTTTTATTCTACAAGAGATCAAATTTCTGAATTTCATAATTTGAATTATTACACATTAAGCACCAACACACGATTTATAGAATACCATGCCTCTCATAATTTTAGAGGATTTTTTATTGGAAAAATTCCATTATTAAGAATAACAAAGTTTTATGAAATTGCTGGAATTAATGGTGTAATTACTAAAACGGGTAGTTATAATGAGGTTTATGTTGGCGTCGATAAAATTATGAAAGTATTTCGTTTTGATATTGGTACAGCCATCAATGAAAATAAAAAACTGGATTTATTTTACCGTTTTGGTTTAAGATTAAGTTTGTTCTAACGAATGTTATTCAACAAACCAACCGATTAATCGACGACGCAATTTACTTGAATACGTTTGAGTTTGGTAATCGGTATAATTATTGGTGGCATTAATGCATTTAGAAAATTGTTTCACACGGTATGCCACTTCTGGTTGAAGTAAATCAAACAATTCAAAGGCTTCGTCAAAATCTGCTGCATTATCTTTAATTCTACCAAAATGGTCATCAAGCGAATGATCTAATACCAATTGAGGCTTTAATCCTTTTCTAAGACATTGCAAGTAATGTTCACGAACAATAAAGGCTTCTGCCGATGAGTTTAAGAAACGCGCTTTAATGTCATCAGGTAATTCGTAATCGTTTTCAAGTTCGTAATCCCATTCTTCTTTATAACGATGTTCTAAATACTGATGTGGCGCAACAAATACATGTTTCCAATCAATAGGAAATTGCCATAAATTAAAGCGACGGGAGTTATTACCTAAATCAACAATGTTGAAACTTTTTTTATGAGGTAAGATACGAGAACCACGACCAATCATTTGATGATAGAGTGTCAATGATTTTGTTGCTCTATTTAAAATGATGGTTTCAACTTCAGGTTCATCAAATCCAGTAGTTAAAATACTCACTGAACTTAAAATACCATCTTTCGTTTTTTTAAACCATTCTAATGTTTCAGCTCGGTCTCTATCGCTAAATGTACTATCTAAATACTTTACAGGATATCCTTTTGCTTTAAACATATTGTATACAGCAATGCTCGTTAAAATCCCTGCATTAAAAATAAGAGTTTTAGTTCCTTTTCCTATTTCTTCATACGCATCTAACAATTTACCTTGCATCATATCTTGCGTATAAAGCAATTCATGAGAGCCCGTTGTAAATTCGCCATTATTACCAATACGAAGCGTGCTTAAGTTAACATCGGCGTTATGTGTAACACCATCTGCTAAAAAACCTTGCTCAATTAATGAAGGTATACTTTCTCCAACGATAATTTCTTTATACGTTTGATAGAGTGGTAATTTTTTATTGGAACTTAAAGGCGTTGCTGTTACGCCTAATATATTGACGTTTTCGAAATAATGAAATATTTTACGGAACGAATTATAATGCGCTTCATCGACTATAACCAATCCAATGTCCTCTAAAAATTGATCATCTTCTTGTAAACGGTTATTCAATGTTTCAACTAATGCTGTAAAACTTTGGTATTCACTTTGATTTGGTAAATCTTTTACATCCGCATTGATAATTTTATTTTTAATACCAATACCTGATAATACATTGGATGTTTGTTTACTTAATTCAATGCGATGCGTGAGTATTAAAACTTTCCTATTGAAATGTTGAATGTATTGCTTGGCTATTTCCGAAAATATAATTGTTTTTCCACCGCCTGTTGGTAGTTGAAATAAAATATTTTCGTTTGGTTTAGCATCTCTTAATTTATTAAAAATGGTTGTTACAGCCTCTTGTTGATAAGGATATAATTGACGAACGGTTATATTTTCTGTTGGTTCCAATTTTAAAAATAAGGCTATAAATTTAAGATTTTTTTAATAATACTCAAATTTAATCGTCAATTACTTTTAGCTTTTAAATCACCATTATTTTTTTTTAGATAGTAAAAAATGCTGATTACAGTTTAATAAATTTTAAATTAGAACTACGACTACCGTTCTTCAAATGAAGGAAATAGATTCCTTTTTTCCATGATGAACAATCAATCTCAATAGCATCTATAGTTGCTTTTGTGTCTACACAAATAATTTCACCAATCATATTATAGATAGTCATTGAAACGTTTTCGGAGTTTACGTTCTGTTTGTTAATGAGATGAAACGAATTTGTGGATGGATTTGGAAATAGTGAAAATGAATTTTCAAATTCAAGTGAATTGATAAATACAGCTGTTGTAGTTGCCCAAATACTATCTGCCCATTCAGGATGATCGATAAAAGGATTACGATTATTTTGAAATTTATAATAGATGGAATCGTTTCGTGCTATTTCTTTCGAACTAACTGGATCTAAATGACTCCAAGATAATAAGACATTCATTTGCCATGGTAAAATATCTGATTTAATGGTTGCATCCGAATTCGACCAAGATGCATCTTCTGAAAAATAGCGCGTTGACATGTAAAAATAACCTCTTGCTAAATCTCCTTTATATTCATCAAGCGGTTCAAAAACAGTTAAGTTATATCCTGTATTTGTGCAAGGTCCAAGTTTACTTCCATTTAAACTTGTCCAAGTTGCGCTTGCTACATTACCATATGGATAATTATTTCGTTGACCGTTTACTTTTCCATCAGTAGGATAAATGTGAAATAAATCTGATGTTGGGCCAGCTACCGAATTAAACCAACTTTGTGGCCAACTATGTTCTCTGTTGTAACAATTGCCTTCTGTTGAATAACTGCCGCATTGATTGGTAACAAACGTATACTCGTATGGCGGTGTGCCCGAAGGTACATCGCTATACATATCCCACACTTTGCCATTTGATTTTATGTCTGTTTTTTTATAGGCAGTCCATAATCCTGAATAGGGTACAACGGTGTGGTTTTTAATGATGTTATGAAGGGCAATTTTTAAAGGAGCACCTTGCAGGCCCATAGCAGAATTGTAATATCCTGTTGGTATTTGCGCCATAGAAACGCTAGCAACAAATAGAAGAAGTAGAGGGATTTTTTTCATAGTAGATTACTTATGACACTAAGGTTAAGACTAGCGCAATAGAAATAGGTTAGTCAATTACCTTAGAATAGAAACAGTGCCTTTATAGGTTTTTTCTTTTCCGTCATTTAAAATGTAAAAGTAAGTTCCTGATGGCACTTCCTCACTGAGGTATTTTCCGTCCCACGTGTTGTTATAACTTGAAGCTGAAAAAACGACTTTGCCGTATCGATTATAAATTTTTAAGGTATTGTCAGGGTATTTATCAATATTTCCAATGTAGAAAAAATCATTGTCGCCATCGTAATTGGGCGTGAAAGCGCTATAAAAAAACAATAATTCACCTTTTCTAACATTGACATTTATTACATCGTAAGCATAACATTTATGTTGATTTTCTACAAGTACCGTGTAAGTGAAATTTGTTGTTGGCCAAACATCTGGATTCGCCGTACTAAGGTATTTGATATT
>JBILCJ010000034.1:0-15314 GCA_044353195.1 Bacteroidia bacterium
AAAAAGTCAAAACAAGGATTTATCATTTTTTTCATTTTTACAAAAACTATAAAACACCAATAAAATCAATGGTTAATAGATATAACTAACCTTTATTACATAGGCATTTTTTTTATCATAATTATTAACATTGGTTTTAATTTTCAACAAAAGTGGTAAAAAATGGCATTAAGTGGTAATAAGTGGTAAAATTTTGATATTTTTGACACATATCAAACAAAAACCACTGATGCAAAGCCTTATAGGAGAATATGATTGTAAAGTAGATGCGAAAGGGCGTTTCATGTTTCCTGTTAATTTGAGGAAGCAATTAGAAGATGCGTTTGATAAAGGATTTGTTATTAATCGAAATCTTCACCAAAAATGTTTAGTGCTTTATCCCATTTCTGAGTGGAATAAACTGAACAAAAAACTGAGTAAGCTGAATCGATTAATAAAAGCAAATGATGTATTTGTAAGAAAGTTTACGGGCGGTGCAACAGGAGCTGATGCCGATAATACTGGAAGGGTTTTACTTCCAAAATCCTTAGTGGACTATGCAGGTATTTCAACTGATATCAAAATTTTAGGAAGTAATAATGTGATTGAAATTTGGGATAAAAATTCATATGGACAGTTCTTATCTCAAGAATTAGATATTGAGCAATTGGCTCAAGATGTGTTAGGCAATTTAAATTTTAATGATGGAGATGATGACTAAAGCCTATCATATCCCCGTTCTTTTACAACCTTGCATTAACTATTTAGATATAAAACCAAATGGGATTTATGTTGATTTAACGTTTGGAGGTGGTGGTCATTCAAAAGAAATTTTGAAACATCTATCGAATGAAGGAAAATTATTTTCGTTTGATCAAGATGAGGATGCTAAAGCAAATATTCCTGATGATAAACGACTAACCTTTATTCCACAAAACTTCAGGTATATCTCAAACTATCTAAAATTATACGGTATCTCTCAGGTAGATGGAATATTAGGTGATTTAGGAGTTTCATCCCATCAATTTGATAAAGGAGACAGAGGATTTTCAATTCGATTTGATGCCGATTTGGATATGCGTATGAATCAAAAAAGTGTTTTAACAGCGCACAAAGTTTTAAATACGTACGATGTAAAGCAATTGACCCAAGTTTTTAGAGAATACGGAGAAGTAGATAATGCTTTTAAACTTGCTCATACTATTGTTGACAATAGAGTTAATGGTTCTATAGAAAGTACAACACAGTTTAATGAGGTTATTTTGAAATGCACGCCAAAGTTTGAAGCCAATAAATATTTAGCAAAAGTATATCAAGCTATTCGTATCGAAGTGAATCAAGAAATGGAATCATTGAAAGAATGTTTGTCGCAATGTTATCATTTATTAAAACCGAATGCACCATTAGTCGTTATGAGTTACCATAGCTTAGAAGATCGTTTGGTTAAAAACCTAATACGCTCAGGTAACTGTGAAGGCATAGAAGAAAAAGACTTGGTTTTTGGAACTGTAAAAAAATATTTTAAAGCAATAACGAATAAACCCATTGTTCCATCTGGAGAAGAAATTGAAGAAAATTCGAGAGCCAGAAGTGCAAAATTAAGAGTGGCAGTAAAATTGTAAATGGCAAATAAATTTAGAGAAAAACCAATTCGAACGGAGCAAGAGGAATTAAAGGCTGCAGAGCCTGTTGTTGAAAAAAATGCACCGCCTGAGAAGCCTAAAAAACAAGGTAAGAAAGGTGTATTGGCAAAAGGATTGTCTAGCGTATTTGGAGGTTCTTTTTTAAGTAATGAAAAAGCATTTGAAATGGCTCCATTTATTTTGTTTTTAGGCGTAATCGCCATTTTTTATATAGCAAATGGATATTATGCGGACGATAAAATTAGGGAAGTAAATAGAACGAGTAATGAAATTAAACAATTGCGCACTGAATACATTTCATCAAAATCTGATTTAATGTTCGTAAGTAAGCAAAGTGAAATTGCGAAAAAAGTTGAAAAACTAGGGTTGAAAGAGCCAGTTGTGGCGCCAATGAAAATAGAAATAGATACAATAAAATAAATTGGAAAATAAAAAAAACACATTAACACGCAGTTACATTGTATACATTATACTTTGTGTGTTTGCTATCTCTATTTTATATAAAATGGTAGTGATTCAATTTAAGGAAGGTGAACATTGGAAAGCAAAGGCAGAAGCATTAACAACAGATTTGAAAACAATTGAAGCTGTTCGTGGAAATATTTTTGATGAGAATGGGAATTTATTAGCAACATCACTGCCATATTATGAAATAGCGGTAGATATTAATGCACCATCAATAGATAAAAAGCTATTCGATAATAATATTGATTCACTTAGTTTCTGTTTATCTAATTTATTTAAAGATAAATCCACGCAA
This sequence comes from Bacteroidia bacterium, assembly GCA_044353195.1. Taxonomy (GTDB): domain Bacteria; phylum Bacteroidota; class Bacteroidia; order B-17B0; family Aurantibacillaceae; genus UBA4416. The sequence continues at coordinate 2,383 of JBILCJ010000034.1, forward strand.
GCGTACACGAAAATTTTGCGCAAAGCAAGAAAAAAAGGTGATCGTTACTTGGTATTAAAACGAAATGTATCCTACAAAGATTTAAAAACGCTCAAGTCCTTCCCTATTCTTAGAAAAGGAAAACGTGGAGGTTTAGTAACCTTACAAACTAATAAGCGCGAGCGACCATTTAAAACCTTAGCAGCTCGTACTATTGGATATGTTCAATATCAAAAAAATGATACTCTAAAAGTTGGATTAGATGGTGCATACGATTCGATTTTAAAAGGAATTAGTGGGCAACGTTTAATGCAGAAAATTGCTGGTGATGTTTGGCGACCAATTAATGATGAAAATGAAGTTGAACCAAAAGACGGTAGTGATTTATACACAACCATTGATATCAATATTCAAGACGTTGCTGAAAATGCCCTATTAAAAACATTAGTAAAAAATAATGCATCGCATGGCTGTGCTATTTTAATGGAAGTTAAAACAGGAAAGATTAAAGCGATTGCAAATCTAACAAGAAACGGAAGTGATTCAACTAGTTCGTACACAGAAAATTTAAATTACGCAATTGGTTTCGCAACAGAGCCAGGCTCTACATTTAAATTGGCTTCTTACTTAGCAGTAATTGATGATTACAATTTAAGTTTAGATGAAAAAATTCAAGTTGGAAATGGAGAGGTAACGTATTACACTAAAACAATAAAAGATTCACATGCTCCAGAAACAGCTATTTTAAGTTTGCAACGTGCTTTTGAAGTGTCTTCAAATTGTGCTGTAGCAAAAACAATCATGAAGTATTACTCGAAAAATCCACAGAAATATGTAGATAAAATAAACTCATTCTATCTAAATAAAAAACTTGGATTATCAATCATAGGAGAAGCAACACCACTGATTAAGAAACCTAAAACAAAAGATTGGTCTGGCATTACGCTTCCTCAAATGAGTTACGGTTATGAAACATTAATAACTCCCTTGCAAATATTAACTCTTTACAATGCTATAGCTAATAATGGTAAAATGATTAGGCCTCGTTTTGAAAATGAAATTAAACGAAATGGAGTAACTGTTAAAACATTTAGTACTGAAATAATTAGCAATCAAATTGTAAAGCCTTCAACCGTTATAAAAGCAAGAAAAATGTTAGAGGGTGTTGTTGAAAATGGAAGTGGAAAAGGCTTAAATATTACTGCTTTTAAAGTCGGAGGGAAAACAGGAACCGCACAGATTGCCAATGTTGGCAGTAAAAAGGTGATAGGTCAAACCTTGTATGGTGATGTAGGCGAAAGAAAATACCAAGCTTCGTTTGTCGGATACTTTCCTGCAAACAATCCACTTTACACATGTATAGTTGTGATTAATTCGCCAAGTAATGGGATTTATTATGGTGGTTTAGTGGCCGGCCCTGTATTTAAAGAAATTGCAGAAAAAGTGTATTCAACAAGTTTAGATTTTATTCAGCCAATAAATAATAAACAAAACCTTTTAACATCTCTACCGGCATCAGTTAAGTCAAATAGAAGTGAATTAGCAAGTATCTATAACACGTTTAATATATCAAAATCTTCTACCGCCTACGAAACCATTGAAACATCAAATTTAGAACGCCAATTAAAAAAAGGAATTGTACCTAACTTAAATGGATTAACTGCTAAAGATGCATTGTTTTTACTTGAAAATTGTGGGTTCCATGTAACAGTAGTAGGAATTGGTTCAGTGAAAAAACAATCGCTTGAAGCAGGAAAAAAATACAACAAAGGAGATAAAATAACATTGATATTAAGTTAAACGGTGAAACTATTAAGCGACATATTATATAAAACACGTATTGAAGAAATTACTGGCTCTACCAATATGGCTATTTCTTCTGTCACGTTTGATTCGCGAAAAGTAAAAAAGGATTCTTTATTTATTGCAACAGTTGGTGTAACTGTAGACGGACACTCATATATTGATAAAGCCATTGAATTAGGTGCTATTGCAATTGTTTGCGAAACATTACCTAAACAAATACAGGAACATATAACTTACATTAAAGTTTTAAATTCATCTGAATCACTAGGATACATTGCTTGTAATTTTTATGACAATCCTTCTGAAAGGCTAAGGTTAATTGGAATTACAGGAACAAATGGAAAGACAACAACCGTAACACTTTTATTTAATTTATTTAAAGGCTTAGGTTATCAAGTTGGTTTACTTTCTACCGTTGAAAATAAAATTAATAATGTTGTAATCCCTTCCACGCATACAACACCCGATGCCTTATCATTAAATGAAATGCTGAGTCAAATGGTTGAACAAGGATGCCAGTATGCATTTATGGAAGTTAGTTCACATGCCATTGTCCAACACCGTATTACAGGTTTACATTTTACAGGTGCTGCATTTTCTAACATTACACACGATCATCTTGATTACCATAAAACATTTGATGAATACATCAAAGCTAAAAAATTATTCTTCGATCAGTTACCAACCGATGCTTTTGCTTTAACCAATAAAGATGACAGAAACGGAATGGTTATGCTTCAAAATACACGAGCGAAAAAATATACATATGGACTAAAGTCATTGGCTGATTTTAAATGTAGAGTGATTGAAAATCATTTAAATGGCTTGTTATTAAATATAGATAATCAAGAAGTTTGGATAAAATTGATTGGTTCATTTAATGCATATAATGCTTTGGTCGTATATGCTATGGCCATTTTATTAAAGCAGGATAAAGTACAAGTACTAACCACACTAAGTAATTTAAATTCTGTTGAAGGTCGCTTTCAATATGTAAAATCCAAATCAGGAATTATTGCTATCGTTGATTATGCTCATACTCCTGATGCTTTAAAAAATGTACTTGAAACTGTTAAAGATATAAGAACTGGTAATGAACAAGTGATTACAGTTGTTGGATGCGGTGGCGATAGAGATTCAGCAAAAAGACCTGTGATGGCAAAAATTGCCTGTGAGTTTAGTAATAAAACAATATTAACAAGTGATAATCCTAGAAGTGAAAATCCAGAAGAGATTTTAAATCAAATGCAAAGTGGTTTATCACCTGTTGAAATGAAAAGTGCATTGAGAATTAGCGATAGAAAAGAAGCAATTAAAACTGCAGTTGCATTTGCTAAGGAAGGTGATATTTTATTAATAGCGGGAAAGGGGCACGAAAAGTATCAAGAGATAAATGGCGTGAAACATCATTTTGATGATTTTGAAATTATTAAAGAACTATTTGAAACACAAACTTTATAAATTATGTTTTATTATTTATTTCAATACTTAGACCAACATTTTAACTTCCCTGGCGCAGGTGTGTTTCAATACATCTCTTTCAGAGCAGCATTAGCATTATTATCCTCACTCATTATTTCAATGTTGTTTGGTAAACGCATTATTCATTTTATACGTCAAAAACAAATTGGTGAAACAATCAGAGAATTAGGATTACAAGGTCAAAATGAAAAAGCTGGTACGCCAACAATGGGAGGTTTAATTATTTTGGCAGCAATCATTATTCCAACATTATTGTTTGCGAAAATTCATAATATTTATATCGTTATTATGCTAATATCAACCGTTTGGTTAGGTGCGATAGGATTTATAGATGATTATATAAAAGTCTTTAAAAAAAATAAAGAAGGATTAAAAGGAAAATTTAAAGTAGTTGGACAAATCGGAATTGGATTAATTGTTGGTGCTGTATTTTATTTTCATCCAGATGTCGTAACAAAAGAAAGAGTTACTGCAAATAGTTCAAGTTATTATGAACCTTCTAATTTTGATGAATCTACCGGTAGTCAGAAGAATTTAGCCATTCCAAAATATGCTAAAACAACTGTCAAAACAATTAAAACAACCATTCCATTTGTCAAGAATAATGAATTTGATTATACAGAGTTATTGTCGTTTTTAGGAGATAATGCTGTAAAATATGGTTGGCTCATTTTTATCCCAATTGTTATTTTAATAGTTACTGCTGTTTCGAATGGTGCAAATATTACAGATGGTATTGATGGTTTAGCAGCTGGAACAAGTGCAATCATTGGCACAACGTTAGGAATCTTAGCGTATGTAAGTGGTAATACAGTATTTGCAGATTATTTAAACATCATGTACATACCAAATACTGGCGAGCTTGTTGTATTCATGGCAGCATTTGTTGGCGCGTGTGTTGGGTTTTTATGGTATAATGCCTTTCCTGCTCAAGTATTTATGGGAGATACAGGTAGCTTGGCATTAGGAGGAATTATTGCGGTGTTTGCTATTGCTATTCGAAAAGAATTATTAATCCCCATTTTATGTGGAGTATTTCTTGTCGAAAATTTATCAGTTATTATGCAAGTATTTTATTTTAAATACCAACGAAAAAAACACGGTCTCGAATTTGCTCAAGCGAATCGCCTATTTAAGATGGCTCCTTTGCATCATCATTATCAAAAATCTGGGTTTCATGAATCAAAAATTGTAATGCGTTTTTTTATTATAGGAATCATGTTAGCAGCCCTTACAATAATTACTTTAAAATTAAGATAACCACATTGAACAAACGAATAGTTATATTAGGTAGTGGCGAAAGCGGAGTTGGCAGTGCAATATTAGCACAGTCAAAAGGCTTTGCTGTATTTGTATCTGATAAAGGTTCAATTCAAGAAAAATATAAATCAGAATTAGTAAAACATACAATTCCTTTTGAGGAAGGAAAGCATACTGAGGAATTAATTCTAAATGCAACAGAAATTATTAAAAGTCCTGGCATTCCTGATAACACTCAATTAATTCTAAAAGCAAAAGAAAAAAACATTCCTGTTATTTCAGAGATTGAGTTTGCAGGAAGATTTACAGATGCTAAAATGATCTGTATAACAGGAAGCAACGGTAAAACAACTACAACACTTTTAACATACCATATATTTAAAAAAGCTGGATACAACGTTGGATTGGCGGGAAATGTTGGTAAAAGTTTAGCATATCAAGTAGCAACAGAAAATTTTGATTACTACATTTTAGAACTAAGCAGTTTTCAATTAGATGGCATGTTTGATTTTAAAGCGTACATCGCCATACTTTTAAATATTACACCAGATCATTTAGATCGATACGATTACAAGTTCGAAAATTATACGGCCTCTAAATTTCGTATCACTCAAAATCAAACAGCGGATGATTATTTCATTTATTGTATGGATGATTTAGTGATGGAAGAGTATATGAAAATAAATCCAGTGCAGGCAAAAAAAATTCCATTCAGTATTAAAAGACCAATACAAGGTGATGGCGCCTTTTTAGAAGAAAATAAAATAACCCTTAATTATAATAATAACCCTAAACCCTTAATTATGACAATAGAACAATTAGCACTCGCTGGAAAGCACAACGTGTACAACTCAATGGCGGCATCTATGGCTGCAAGTATTGTGGATATTAGAAAAGATATTATCCGCGAAAGCTTAGAGGATTTTGTTAATGTTGAACATCGTTTAGAATTTGTTGCAACAGTAAATGGAATTGAATTTATAAACGATTCAAAAGCTACAAACATTAATTCGGCGTGGTATGCTTTAGAAAGTATGCAAAAGCCAACAGTATGGATTGTTGGTGGACAAGATAAAGGAAATAATTATGAAGAATTAGCTGAGTTAGTAAATGAAAAAGTGAAAGCGATAGTTTGCTTAGGTCTAGATAATAAAAAAATAATCAAAGCATTTAAGAACTCTGTTGAAATGATTATGGAGGCTACTTCAGCTACTGAAGCTGTAGCAATGGCCTATAAATTAGCAAGTAAAGATGATGTGGTTTTATTATCACCAGCTTGTGCAAGTTTCGACATGTTTAAAAATTACGAAGATAGAGGTGTGCAATTTAAAACAGCAGTTAGAGGATTGTAGTATGAAACACGTGATTAAAGAAATAACAACCTCTAAGTTAGAATCCTTTAAACGAGATACCGAGCATAGTATGGAAATCCTCGATACAATTGACGGCATCACTTTTATTAATGATTCGAAAGCGATTAATGCAAAATTAACAGTTGAAAATATCAATTCTATTGATGCCGAATTGGTTTTGATTTTAGGAGGGGATGATATGAAGACGGATTATTCTTGGTTTCAATTTAATAACTATTATAATATTAAAACAGTCGTTTATTATGGAAGAAGACTTCCAGAAATAAAAAATATTTTTAATAAACATGTTATGGTTATTGTAATTGATGGCCTAGAAAACGCTGTTACTGTTGCTAGAAATAGGGCTATTACAAATCAAGTAGTTCTTTTTTCCCCAGCATGCCCTAGTTATGATGCATTCGATAACTACAAAAATCGCGGAAATAAATTTAAACAACTGGTTACTAAATTGAAATAAAAGAATGAAATTATTTACATACTTAAAAGGTGATAGAGTGATTTGGGCAATTGTATTTCTATTGTCTATCCTATCTATTTTAGTTGTATATAGTTCTGTGGTTACACTTGCACATAAATATAAACAAGGAAATGCTGAAGCCTTTTTATTTAAGCACACCTTCCTAATTATAGGTGGTTTAATCATTATGTACTTAACACATAAATTAAAGTACACTGTGTTTTCAAGAGTAGCGCAAATTGGATTTTTTTTGATACTTCCTTTACTGATGTTTACATTGGCTAAAGGGGTAAGTGCTGGCGAAGCAAACAGATGGATTGCTATTCCTGGGTTAGGGTTAACGTTTCAATCATCTGACATTGCAAAAATTATACTATTAATTTTTGTTGCTCGCACTCTTACACTTAAACATGAACAATTAGATGATTTCAAATCATTGATAAAGTTCTTACTCTTTCCAATTATAGTTGTTTGTTTTTTAATTTTGCCGGCTAATTTTTCAACAGCAGCATTATTATTTGTCAACTGTTTGTTTTTAATGTTTGTCGGACGAGTTAAAATAAAATTTATTGCATACATCGTTGCGGCTTGTATTGGTTTTATTTTACTATTGGGTGTGATTATTTATCAGTTCCCAAATTTAATTCCTCGTGGACCTACATGGAAAGCCCGAATTGAAAACTTTAGTAGCGGCGATTCCAAAAATAATTATCAAAGTGACCAAGCGAAAATTGCAATTGCAACAGGAGGAATTATTGGAAAAGGCCCAGGTAATAGCACACAGAGAGCCTTTTTACCTCAAGCATCTTCTGATTTTATTTATGCCATTATCATTGAAGAATATGGTTTATTTACAGGGTTCGCTATGCTTTTCTTATACATGATTTTATTATTTCGCGGCATACGAATCTTAAGAGACTCTGAAAAAACATTTGGAGGTTTAGTTGCCGTTGGTCTTAGTTTCAGTCTAGTTTTTCAAGCTCTAATAAATATGGCAGTTGCAGTAAATTTATTTCCTGTAACCGGTCAGCCTTTACCTTTAGTTAGTATGGGGGGAACATCAGTTTGGTTTACATGTATTTCAATAGGTATTATATTAAGCGTCAGTAAAGCCAACGAAGAAAAAGAATTGATTGCCGATTAAATCATGAAAACGTTAAAAATTATACTAAGTGGTGGTGGCACAGGCGGACATATTTTTCCTGCCATTGCTATAGCTAATGAAATAAAAAAAATGGTGCCACATGCCGATATTTTATTTGTAGGGGCATTGGGTAAAATGGAGATGGAAAAAGTTCCAGCCGCTGGTTATAAAATTATTGGAGTTCCAATAGCTGGTTTTCAGAGAAATTTTTCTTGGGCTAATTTTAAACTTCCTTTTTTAATTATTAAAAGTTTAATACTTACTCGTAAAATAATAAAGGAGTTCAAACCTGATGTTGTTGTTGGAACTGGTGGCTATGCTTCTGGGCCTCTATTAAAGGCGGCAACTAATAATAGTATTCATGCTTTATTACAAGAGCAAAATTCTTATGCTGGAATCACAAATAAACTATTATCCAAAAAAGCGAGCAAAATTTGCGTTGCCTATGAAGGCATGGAAAAGTTCTTCGAAAAAGAAAAAATAGTTTTAACTGGTAATCCAGTAAGACAAGATATCTTAAACACAAATGTAAATAGAGACGAAGCAATTCATTTCTTTAATCTTAATAAAACAAAAAAAACAATTCTAGTTGTTGGAGGAAGTTTAGGAGCTAAAGGGATTAACGAAGCTATTAGTTTAGGGTTGAATTTATTTACTGAAAATGACATTCAATTAATTTGGCAAACAGGCAAGGTATATTTTGAAACTGCAAATGAAACTGCAAAGAAGTATAATAATCAAAACATTAAAGTAGTAGATTTTATTTCACGCATGGATTTGGCATATGCTGCTGCGGATTTAGTTATTTCTAGAGCTGGGGCTGGGGCAATTTCCGAATTATGCATTGTTGCAAAGCCGTCAATTTTGGTGCCATTACCAAGTGCTGCAGAAGATCATCAAACTAAAAATGCGATGGCATTAGTCAACAAAAATGCGGCAGTTTTAGTTAAGGAAATTGATGCTAATAATCATTTAGTAAATGAATCTATTGACTTGATAAAGCAAAGTGAAAAATTAAAACAATTGAGTGAAAACGCCCACTGTTTATCGATGCCGAATTCAACGCATAGGATTGCAATTGAAGTTTTAAAATTAGCCAACTATAACATATAAATGCAGATTTTAAATTATAAATTATATTATTTCCTTGGTGTTGGCGGGATTGGCATGAGTGCTTTGGCACGCTACTTTAACCATTATGGAAAAATTGTTTACGGTTATGATAAAACGGAAAGTCCTTTAACTAAACAATTACAAGAGGAAGGTATTCAAATTCATTTCGAAGATAATGATGAACTTTTAAAGTCATTACTTAGTCGATTTGAAGAAAATGAGATTTTATTTATTTATACACCAGCTATTCCTGTTACAAATTCCGAATTACTATATGTTCAAAAACATCAGTTAAATTTGCAAAAAAGAGCTTGGGTATTAGGTGAAATTACAAAACAGTTTAAAACAATTGCGATTGCAGGTACGCATGGAAAAACTACCACCACATCTTTAGTAACACATATCTTAAAAACGGCTGGGATTAATTGTTTCGCTTTTTTAGGTGGCATTTCACAAAATTATAATACCAATTTGATTTTAGGTGATGCTAATGATTCAGAAGCGTTTGTTGTAGTAGAAGCGGATGAATATGATCGTTCTTTTTTAACCTTACATCCATTTATTTCAGTTATTACAAGTGTAGATGCCGATCATCTCGATATTTATGGAAGTCAAAATGCAATGCATCAAAGTTATTTGCAATTTGCTTCTCAAACTCAAAAAAACGGTATTTTGATTGTTAAAAAAACTGTTGATAACGATTTGAATATCAAAGATAAGCGACTCATCTACTCACTAAATTTAGATACGGATTTTTCTGCAAGTGCAATTCATATTGTTGATGGTCAATTTTGTTATGATATCAATAGTGTCATTGAGTCTGTAAGTCAAGTAGCTATTGGGTTACCGGGATTACATAATGTGGAAAATTCAATTGCAGCTGTTGCAGTTGCGCAACAATTAGGCATTACGGGTGATGTGATAAACAAAGCCTTACGTTCTTTTAAAGGTGTGAAAAGACGATTTGATTACCGTGTAAAATCAAAATCTATAGTTTACATAGATGATTACGCGCATCATCCGGAAGAATTAACGGCTGCTATTACGGCAGCTAAACAACTATATCCAGATAAAGTCATTACCGGTATTTTTCAACCACATTTGTTTTCTCGAACACGTGATTTTGTTAATGAATTTGCAGCAAGTTTGGATTTACTAGATGTGTGCGTGTTATTAGAAATTTATCCTGCTCGCGAACAGCCTATTGATGGTGTAAATGCGCAGTGGTTACTTGATAAAATGACGTGTAAAAATAAAAGTTTAGTAAAAAAAGAACAGGTCATTGATTTTCTTAAAACTCAACAATGTGAAGTTGTTATGACCTTAGGGGCGGGAGATATTGACACACTAATTGAACCAATTGAAATGTACTTAAAACAAATAATAAAGTAAGTTAAGTTAAGCGATAAAAAAACAAGGCTTCATAACCAAGCATTGTGCATGTAAAATGAAGATAAATAAAAAAATAATAAGTTTCGTTCTTTGGATTATTGGATTATCAATGCTACTATTTTCATTAGCATTTGCTTCAGCAAAACAAAAAAAAGTTGAAATACAGAATTTAAGTATAACCGTTATTAATACTGAAGTAAATGATTTTATTGATGAAGATGATTTAAAACGTTATTTACAAGATAGACAAGACACCATTGTAAATACGGAAATAAAAAATCTAGATATTACTAATATTGAGAAAGTCTTAAATGCTCATCCTGATATAGAAAATGCGGATGTTTCAGTTGATATAAATGGAGACGTTGATATAAATGTATTGCAACGAACTCCAATTGTAAGAGTATTTAATTTAGATGGCGAAAGTTACTACATCGATACGCAGTCTAAGTTAATGCCATTGAATGAAACACAAACGGCAAGAGTGTTAATTGCAACTGGATTCATTTTTGAACCTTATTCAAGAAGAGTTATTACGCCTGTTAATGTTATAGCAAAAAATGAAATTTATAGTAAATTCAGTATACTCGATGATATTTATGAGATGGCTGATTATATAAGAAAAGATAGTGTATTAAATAATTTAGTGCATCAAATAAAAGTCTTGCCAGATAAAGAATTTGAATTGTATTTAGCTATTGGTAATCATAAAATACTATTTGGAGAAGCAATTGATATAGAAGCAAAATTTAAAAAATTAAAATTGTTTTATACCGATGGGTTAAATAAAACAGATGGTTGGAATAAATATTCAATAATAAATATAAAATATAAAAACCAAGTGGTTTGCACTAAAAAATAAAATATCATTTATGGACGATAATCAAACACAACAAAACGAAAACATTATTGGCGACTTAGTTGTAGGCCTTGATATTGGTACTACAAAAATAGCAGCCATTGTTGGGTATAAAAACGAATTTGGTAAAGTTGTCATACTTAGTATTGGTAAAGCCGAATCACTTGGCGTACAACGTGGAGTTGTTGCTAATATTGAACAAACAATTGATTCGATTAATACAGCTGTAAAATTAGCTGCTGACAAAGCCGAAATCGATATCGAAGAAGTAATTGTAGGTATTGCAGGCCAACATATAAAAAGCATGCAACATCGTGGAATGATTACTCGTAAATCGTTAGACGAAGAGGTAAATCAAAATGATGTGGACAATTTGATCGATAACATGCACCGTTTGGTCATGAATCCTGGTGAAGAAATTATTCATGTTATTCCTCAAGAATACATAATTGATAATGAAGGCGGAATTAGAAATCCAATTGGACATTCAGGTATCAGATTAGAAGGAAATTTTCACATTATCACTGGCCAAGTTTCAGCAGTAAAAAATATTTTTAAATGTGTTAGCCGTGCTAATTTAATTACAGCTGATTTACATTTGGAGCCATTAGCAAGTGCTGATGCTGTTTTAAGTGATGAAGAAAAAGAAGCAGGCGTGGTACTAGTTGATATTGGAGGTGGCACAACCGACGTTGCTATTTTTTACGATGGTATTATCAGACATACTGCTGTTATTCCATTTGGTGGAAATATTATCACAGAAGATATTAAGGAAGGATGCGGAATTATTAAAACGCATGCTGAACAATTAAAAATGAGATTTGGTTCAGCGCTAGAGCAAGAAAGTCAAAAAAATGAAGTGATTTCAATTCCTGGGTTAAGAGGTCGTCCGCACAAAGAAATTTCTGTAAATACCTTAGCGCAAATTATCGAAGCTCGTATGGAAGAAATTTTAGATTTAGTATTATTTGAAATTAAAAACTCTGGTTACGATAGAAAACTAGCAGGCGGTATCGTTATCACAGGTGGAGGTTCGCAATTAAAACATTTGAATCATTTAGTAATGAGACAAACTGGATTAGATTGTAGAATTGGAACGCCAAACGAGCATTTAGCTGGTGCAGACGACGAATTAAAAAATCCTATGTATGCAACCGCTGTTGGATTAGTGATGAAAGGCATTGAAAAATATGAGCGCGAATCGAAACGAGGAATCAATACAACCAAAACAAAAGAAGAACCAATAATTGAATCCAAAGAATTGAAAAAGAAAGAAGAAAAAAAAGTAACAGAACATTCATCAAGAAAAGTTGGAAGCTTTTTATCAGACATTCTAAATAAAACTAGAGATTGGATTTCCGATGATGTTGAATAATAAATTGACTAAAAAATAAACTAAACTATTTAATACTAAGACTTAAAATTAAAACTAAATACCATGATGCAATTCGATTTATCAGAAAATGAAGAAAGTTCAATTAAAGTAATTGGAGTTGGCGGAGGCGGAAGTAACGCAGTTAATCACATGTTTAAACAAGGAATTAAAGGTGTAGATTTTATTGTGTGTAACACTGATAAACAAGCTTTATCTAAAAGTCCTGTTTCTCATAAAATCCAATTAGGAAATTCTTTAACTCGCGGATTAGGTGCTGGCGCTAAACCTGAAGTTGGAAGAGATTCTGCTTTGGAAAGCATCGATGAAATAAAAAACATTTTGAAAGATAATACTGAAATGGTATTTATTACTGCTGGTTTAGGTGGTGGTACTGGCACAGGGGCAGCCCCAGTAATAGCTTCTATTGCAAAAGAATTAGGAATTCTAACAGTTGGTATAGTTACCATCCCATTTTCTTTTGAAGGAAAAAAACGTAGAGAGCAAGCCGAAAAAGGTTTGGAGGAAATGAAAAAATACGTTGACACCTTAATCGTGATTGGTAATGATAAATTACGCGAAATTTATGGTAGCTTAAAAATGACCGAGGCATTTGCTCATGCTGATAATGTTTTGACGAGTGCTGCAAAATCAATTGCTGAAATCATTAGTTTACATATGCATGTGAATGTTGA
>JBILCJ010000035.1:0-15271 GCA_044353195.1 Bacteroidia bacterium
AAAATTTATCGAAGCCAGTTATTTTAACAGGTTCTCAACTACCAATAGGAACAATAAGAACGGATGGGAAAGAAAATTTGATTACGGCCATTGAAATTGCAGCAGCTCAAAAAAATAATAAACCCATTGTAAATGAAGTCTGTGTTTATTTTGAATATAAATTACATAGAGGGAATCGCACCTTAAAATACAACTCAGCACATTTTGATGCGTTTAAATCGCCTAATTATCCAGCCATAGCAGAGGCTGGAGTCACGATTGATTACAAAACAAATTATTTATTAAAGCCATCAAAAAAACAATTTGCTATTCAAACCCACTTGGATAATGATGTTGTTGTTTTAAAGTTATTTCCTGGTTTAAGTAAAAAAATCACACTCGCTATTTTAAATATTCCAGAAATTAAAGGTGTGATTATTGAAACTTTTGGTGCTGGAAATGCAAGTACTCAACCCTGGTTTATTGATGCTTTAAAAACAGCTATCAACAAAGGAATTATTGTGTATAATGTTACGCAATGCCCCGAAGGTAAAGTTGTACAAGGGATGTACGAAACAAGCAGCCATTTAAAGAAAATTGGTGTGATTAGCGGACAAGATATTACCATTGAAAGTGCCATTACCAAACTTATGTTTGTACTTGGACAAAAATTATCTTTAGAAAAAACAAAAAAACAACTCGAATCTAATTTGGTTGGTGAAATATCTGAATAAAAAAATGACACAAACTATTAATATTGAAGGGGTAAAATTATATGCATACCATGGTTGTTTGCCAGAAGAGACTAAAGTTGGAGGCGAATACATTGTGGATGTAAATTTAGAGTATAACTTTACTGAAGCTGCAAGTACGGACGATCTAACTAAAACAATTGACTATTGTACTGTTTTTGAAATTTGTAAATACGAAATGGCCATTCCAGCAAAGTTAATTGAACATGTTTGTCAGCGCATTTTTGATTCTGTTCTTAAAACGTTTCCTCATTTAATACATACGAAAGTAACGGTTACAAAATTGTTGCCACCTATGAATGGCCCAGTAGATAAGGTTTCTGTGAGTATTGCTAATTAAATGACGTTACCTTCAAATACATATTTAGGCATTATGAGTGGCACTTCATTAGATGGGCTCGACCTTGCTTTGTGTCAATTTGAGGAACTGAATCATAAAATGAATTTTAAACTCATTGCTTCTGAAACGATTAAATATAGTTCGGATTGGAAAGAAAAATTAAACCATGTGTTTGATGCCACCGCAGTAGAGTATTTTAAACTTAATAGCTTATATGGAAAGTTTATTGCAGAGCATGTCAATTCATTTTTAGAAAAAAATAATACCACTGCCAATTTTATTGCATCTCATGGTCATACCGTTTTTCATCAACCAGAAAATGGTTTCACAACGCAAATTGGCTGTGGTGCTACAATTGCAGCCTTAACGGCTATTGATACAATTTGCGACTTTAGAAGTTTAGATGTGGCATTGCATGGTCAGGGCGCCCCATTGGTTCCCATTGGTGACAGAGATTTATTTGGTGATAACGAAGCCTGTTTAAATATAGGTGGAATTGCAAATATTTCTATGACTAAGCATGGCAAAACCATTGCGTTTGATGTTTGTATGGCAAATTTATTATTGAATTATTTGTCGCAAACCATTGGTTTAGAATTTGATAAGTCGGGTGAATTAGCTTCAAAAGGAACAATCCATCCAATTTTATTAAACGAATTATTAAGTATTGAAACGCATTTTAAATCGTTAGGTCGCGAATTAGTTGAAAACGCTTTTTTTCCAATTTTAGAAAAACACACTATTTCTCTTGAAGATAAATTAGCCACATGTGTTGAATACATGGTCGTGAAAATAAATCAAACGTTTATTGATTCAGATTTAAAATCTGTTTTAATTACAGGTGGTGGCGCGTACCATACTTTTTTTATCAATCAATTGAGAAAACGGTTTAACGGAACAATTAACATCCCAAGTTCAGAAATAATTGAATTTAAAGAGGCTATCATTTTTGCATATTTAGGTTATTTAAGAATGAATACTAAAGTTAATACATTGCAAAGTGTTACTAAAGCTCAGCGAGATAGTGTTGGGGCATGTATTTATATGGGAGCTAATCGCTGAATTTTGAATTAATTTTCACCAATTTATTTTCTTTTTTAACTTTATAAATTATTTATTTTCTAAACTTTTTTGATGAAGAATTTTTTACTTATTTTTTTAGGTGGTGGTTTAGGAAGTGTAACACGATTTGTCATTTCAGTGTTAGTTTCTAAAACAGCTTTGCATGTGGGATTATCAACCTTAATTTCAAACGTTTTAGCATGTATTATTTTAGCTGGAGTTTTTTTTATGTTTCAACAAAAAAATCTAGTTCCTGAAACTTATAAATACTTTATTATAATTGGAATTTGCGGAGGTTTAAGCACTTTCTCAACATTTAGTTACGAAACCTTTGAACTCTTAAAAAACGGCATGATTGCTTGGGCGGTTGCTAATATCGTGATTAGTTGTGGTTTGTGTTTAGCTATATTTTACGCTTTTTCCAAGTAAGCTTAACTAATTTTCATTTTTAGTTTGGGTTTTGAATGCTTATATTTGCTTGATATTAGGCTTATTTTTAAGTTTAATGATTGATGTAAAATTATGAAATCTCAAAAAATAACAAGTATGATTAAGCCAATAAAACTCATCGAAGTTAAAAGCGAAATAGGGGCGGGAACAAGAGGTGCAAGTATGGGCGTTGATGCCATAAAAATTGCAGCCTTAGATTTTGGAAGTAATTTTTTTAAAAAATTTAAAGGTGTTGAAGTTCAAAACGAAAACCAATTATTATTAGAGCCTGTTGTTAATGATTACGCTAAGCGTATTAAAGGTATTTATACCTTAAACGAACGATTAGCAAAGGAAATAAAAGAAACATTAATAAAAGAAGAAGTGCCCATTGTTTTAGCTGGCGACCATAGTTCGGCTTTAGGAACAATTAGTGGTATAAAGCTAGCTTATCCTAATAAACGCGTTGGTGTTATTTGGATTGATGCACATGCAGATTTACACACACCTTACACAACACCAAGTGGAAATATGCATGGTATGCCATTAGCTTGCGTGTTGGGTGAAGATAATAAAGAACGTCAGCAAAATAAACCTGATGACGAAACGATAGAGTATTGGGAGAAATTGAAACATATGGGCGGTGTTTGCCCAAAAATTAATTATAATGATTTGGTTTTTATAGCACTTCGTGATTTTGAACCTCAAGAAGAATTTTTAATCAAAAAAAATAAAGTTCGTGTATTTAATTTACAAGAGATACGCAAAAAAGCAGTTGAACGTGTTGCCATCGAATCATTAAACTACCTAGATCATTGTGATATTATTTACGTGAGTTTTGATGTAGATAGTATGGATAGTCGAATTTCTAGCGGAACAGGAACGCCTGTACCAAATGGCATTACCGAAAAAGAAGCGGGTAATTTAATTTATTACATCATGCGTTCTAAGAAAATTGTTTGTTTTGAAATGGTTGAGATTAATCCAACCTTAGATAAAGAAAATTTAATGGCTGAAAATGCTTTTGAAATCTTACAAAAAGCAACCAACCAATTAAATAACGATTTTTAGAAAAGAGATTTTTTTATTTAGATTAAAATGGCGTTATAATTCAACCACTTTAGTAGCATTTCGTAAGGCTGAATCACGGTGAGAAATAATGATGCAGGTTTTATCTTTCATGATGTCTTTTAAATTAGTTAGGATTAAATTTTCTGTTTCCACATCCACTGCTGACAAGCAATCATCAAAAATGAGTATTTGAGGTTTGGCTATAATTGCTCTCGCAATGGAAATGCGTTGCTTTTGTCCACCAGATAAGGTAATTCCTCTCTCTCCAACAATGGTTTCAAATCCTTCAGGAAAGGACATAATGTTATCATATACGCCAGCAGCTTTTGCTGCGTCAATAATTTCTTGATCTGTAAATGTATGGTTTGATGAAAAGGCAATATTGTTTTTAATGGTATCAGAAAAGAGAAACACATCTTGTGGAACACAAGCTATACTTTTTCTTAGTTCAAATATGTCATAATCCTTGATAGAATTACCTTCAATCAATAATTCTCCAGAAGTGACGTCATACATGCGCGTTAATAAATTTACTAAGGTTGTTTTACCTGTTCCAATTTGACCTTTAATGCCGATGATATCGCCTTTGTTTATTGTGAGATTGAACTGCTTTAAGGCTTGTATATTATTATCATCATAGATAAAATTGACATTTTTAAATTCAATATTTCCTTCAATTTTTTTTGTTGTAGTTGGTTTATTGATGATGTCTGATTGATAATTTAAAAATTCATTGATTCGAGTTTGGGAAGCAGAAGCTCTTTGAATCAAAGAAGTGACCCATCCCAAAGAAGCGAAGGGCCAAGTAAGTTTATACACATAAATAATAAATTCAGTAATGTTTCCTACTTCAATGCTACCATTTATAACAAGTTTAGAGCCAATCCAAACGGTTAGAATAACGCTAATTCCAACCATTAGCACTAAAATAGGTTGAAAGAATGCTTCAACGAGGGTTAATTTTAAACTGTGTTTTTTATAACTCTGATTTAAATTTTCTAATTCACGTTCGTAATAATTTTCTCTATTATATGCTTTAATAACTCTTATGGCAGAAAATGTTTCTTGAGTATGTGAGGTCAATTTTGAAAGTTCTTCTTGAACAGTAGTTGAGCGTTTATTGATTAAGTCAGATACTTTATAAATGATGAATGATAAAAATGGTAGTGGTAAAAATACAAACAAGGTTAACTGCCAATTAATATTAAGCATAAATACTAACACAATAATTATTGTTGCAAATGTGTTTATCAAATACATCACTGCTGGGCCAGTAAACATGCGCACTTTACCAACATCTTCGCTGATTCGCGTCATTAAATCGCCTGTTTTGTTTTTTTTGTAGAAATTAAAATCTAGTGATTGAAAGTGAGCATATAACTCGTTTTTTTGGTCAAATTCTATGTTACGACTCATAACGATTAATGTTTGTCGCATTAAGAATAAAAAGAAACCACTAATTAATGCAAAAACCAATAACATCAACCCATGCTTTACAAATACATTTGAGTTAACAACAGATTGTTTTTCGAATATTTTATAAATTTCATTTGTTGCATTTCTTACAATAACACCCTGGTAAATCGAAAATAAACTGGATAATACAACAAACAATGCACCAAGTAGCAATTGCCATTTGTATTTAAAAAAATAAACGTTTATAGATTTGAGTGATTTCAAAAGATTGATTTAATGGGTAACGAATGTATTAATATTAAATTAGTTTTAATAGTATTTTTTATATGAAAAAGTTAATGTTCAACGAAAGAAAATAATCTGAATCGACTTTCAATATATCTTAACAATTCACTGTTTAAAATGCGTACGAATACTTTTCTAATTGAATTTAAAATGTATTTACTTAGCCTATATTTTATAAGCAATGAAAGTTCATTTAATAGCAATAGGAGGAAGTGCGATGCATAATATGGCATTAGCTCTTCACGAAAAAGGGTTTAAGGTCACTGGTAGCGACGATGAAATTAATGAGCCATCAAAAACGCGCTTAAAAAACGCAGGAATATTGCCAGTTGACATAGGATGGTTTCCTGAAAAAATTACTTCTGATATAGACGCTGTAATACTCGGCATGCATGCTCGTGAGGATAATCCCGAATTAATGAAAGCAAAAGAGCTACATCTGAAAATTTATTCTTATCCTGAATATATTTATGAGGCTACAAAAAACAAGATTCGAGTTGTAATTGGCGGTAGTCATGGTAAAACGACTATTACTGCCATGATTTTACATGTTTTGAATTTTCATAAAAAGGATACCGATTTTTTAGTTGGAGCTCAGTTAGAGGGTTTTAAAACAATGGTTAGATTGACTAATGATGCACCAATTGCTGTCATTGAAGGTGATGAATATTTAGCTTCGCCAATTGATAGACGTCCGAAATTTCATTTATACAAACCAACTATTGCTGTATTAAGTGGTATTGCTTGGGATCACATCAACGTATTTCCAACTTTCGAAAATTACGTAGAGCAGTTTGAGGTTTTTATTAATCTGATTGAGCCCAATGGTTCACTTATTTATTGTAACGAAGATTCTGAATTAAAACAATTAGCTGATAAAACAGGAAGTGTAAATCATTTAGATAAACAGTCGTATTCTATTCCTAATCATTACATTGATAATGGAATGACCTATATAAAAACAAATTTAAAAGACATTCCATTGCAAATTTTCGGCAATCATAATCTCATGAATATGAATGCCGCCAGATTAGTATGTCAAAAGTTAGGATTAACTGATGATTTATTTTATGATGCTATACAATCCTTTACTGGTGCAGCAAAACGATTAGAATTAGTTAGTAAAACGGAATCGTTTAATTTTTATAAAGATTTTGCGCATTCTCCTTCTAAGTTAAAAGCAACAACTCAGGCTGTAAAACATCAATTTAAAGATAGACACATTATTGCTTGTATGGAATTACATACATTTAGTAGTTTAAATGAAAATTTTTTGGCTGAGTACAATGGATCAATGGCTGATGCAGATGAAGCAATTGTTTATTTTAATCCTCAAACCATTGCACATAAAAAATTGAAAGAAATTACGGTTGAACAAGTTTCAAATTATTTTAATACTCCTCAATTAAAAGTATTTACAGATAGTTTAGAATTAGTGAATTATTTAAAATCGAAGTCCTATCACCAATCCGTTTTATTAATGATGAGTTCAGGAAACTTTGATGGGATTGATTTTAAAGAATTATCAATGCAATTACATGATTGATTTAACTGTATAAGACTTGCTTTTGATATTAAAGGATAAATAGTAACTTTGTTAAATAACTTTATTTTATGCGCGTTTATAACTATTTTTTTATATTTCTGTTTGTCTTATTCTTTTCTTCGTGTAAAGTATTTCGATCAAATTTAATGCTTAAAACGCCTACTGATTTTGCCTATGATCAATTGCAGGATTCAGTCACAAAACAAAGCTATAAAATTGAAGTGAATGATTTAGTTCAAGTTCGGATATTCTCAAATGATGGATTTAAAATTATCAATATCGAAAACGTATCAGGAAATTATGCACGTATTGATTTGGATTATTTGGTTGAGCAAGATGGCCGTGTAAAGTTACCTTTAGTTGGTAAGGTTGCTTTATCTGGTTTAACTATTGCTGAAGCCGAAACTTTTCTTCAGAAAATTTACAACGATTTTTATGTGAATCCTTTCGTGAGTGTTAAAGTGGTTAACAAAAGGGTCATTATTTTTCCTGGAAATGGCGGTAAAGCTCAAGTAATAAATCTCCAAAATAACAATACTACAGTTATTGAGACCATTGCTTTAGGTGGCGGTATTCAAGAAGATGGAAAGGCATACAAGGTGAAATTAATTAGAAATGACGGAAAAAATAAACCAAAAGTGTACTTAATGGATTTATCAAAAATTGAAGGTATTGCCATGGGAAATACTGTTGTCATGGCTAATGATATTATTTATGTTGAACCGCGCTATCGTTTCGCGAAAACCTTAATTGGTGAAGTAACACCATTAATTTCTTTATTAACCTCAACTTTTTTACTTTATTCTCTTTTTATTAAGAAGTAAGGTTTAAATAAACACGAATTTAATTTTATCGGCATCTGTGATGGAAATATTAGAAACTAAAATAAAAGATTTGTTAATCATTAAACCAAGAGTATTTGAAGATGCTCGTGGTTATTTTTTTGAAAGTTACAACAAAGATGTTTTTACTAAACATCACATTCATGTAGATTTTATTCAAGACAATCAATCCTTATCTCATCGTGGTGTGTTAAGGGGTTTGCATTTTCAATCACCACCATTTGCACAAGGTAAGTTAGTGCGTGTTATTACGGGTGCTGTGCTTGATGTTGCTGTTGATATAAGAAAAAGCTCTCCAACGTATGGCCAACATGTTACGATTGAGTTAACAGAAGAAAATAAAACCATGTTTTATATTCCACCAGGATTTGCGCATGGATTTGCAACTTTGCGCGATAATACTATATTTTCTTACAAATGCACACAAACTTATCATAAAGAATCAGAAGGAACTGTATTGTGGAATGATTCTGATTTAAAAATAGATTGGCAGTTAGAAAATCCATTGTTATCAGATAAAGATATGAATGGAATTATCTTTAAATCCTTCGAGAGTCCTTTTTAATTTATTTTTTCAATTAACTATTAAATGAATATTTCTGTATGGATACTTCGCTTGTTTGTTGGAAAAACAAGTATTCATTTAAAAACATATTTTGTTTTCTTAGTTTGGTTTTTTATCATTTTTTTTGGGAGAGTTACTTTATTCAAAATGGATGAATTTCCCTTAGATTATGCCAATACGAATTTTAGGGTACTTGGTTTAAATTTTCCAAAAAAATTGTCGTTTGCAGGAGAAAAGGTTCCACTTAACGATTTTGAAATCAAAGAAAGTTTAGAGAAAGAATTTTTTGAAAATAAGTCATGGAAAAAATCATCACTTAATTTATTCATTAAAGCAAAAAAATGGTTCCCATTAATTGAAGACATTTTAAAAAAAGAGGGCGTTCCTGATGATTTTAAATATGTAGCTATTATCGAAAGCCATTTATCTAACGTAATTTCTCCAATGGGTGCTGCTGGGTTTTGGCAATTAATGCCTAACACGGCTCAAGGATATGGTTTGATTATTAATGATGATGTGGACGAGCGTTATGATGTTGAAAAGGCAACTTACGCTGCTTGTAAGCATTTTAAAGATGCTTATTCCTATTTTAAGAATTGGACTTTGTCAGCAGCAGCATATAATGTTGGAATAGGGGGTATTCAAAAAGCATTGAAAAAACAAAACACAACAAGTTATTATGACTTACTTCTCAATAGAGAAACAGGTAGTTTCATTTATCGGATCTTAGCATTTAAAACATTATTATCTAATCCTAAACATTTTGGAGTCGAGCATCGTTTGAAAATCACTTCTAATTTTCCAGCCTTCAAAATTGTAAAAGTGGACTCAACAATTACAAATTTATCCGCTTTTGCAAATCATTTAGAAATTAAGTTGACTACATTAAAGGCCTGCAACCCTTGGCTTATTGGTGATAAATTAACTAACGAAGAAAAACACTTATATAAAATTAAAATTCCAAAGAATAAAAACAACGACATGAGTAGTTATGAAGCAGATCTTTTTCCTAAAAAAATCATACTCGATACATTAAACAAAATCATATCATCAGATTCTGTAAAAGTTACCGTTGACTCTTTAAATAGGAAGTCGTAAAAATTTAATTAACGGCTTTTTTGAAACTTGTATAAAAAAATAAATATAAAAAATACAAGATGAAACACCATAAAAGCGACGAAATACTTAAATATACAATTACTTTTTTCTTGTCTTTATAAAATCGTTCAGCTAAAAAAGCCCCAATTGGTATAGATAAAAAGATTGGGGTTAAAATTGCTATACCAATTAATCCAAAACGATGTTTAATTCTTATAACACGTCTATTTGACTTTGTAAATATTTTTTTTGGATGTTTAGATGTAAACCATTTTTCTTTTAATTTATCCCACCATTTTAAAAGACCAGCACTTAAATAAGTAAATACAATCGTACCGAAAATGGCTCCACTGCAACTACTCAAAAGTGCAAAAAAGTAGTTTGATTCATAGATAGCAATAACAGAGGGTATTCCTATTTTTGATAATGATATAGTGCAAGCAAGAGCGGCGGAAACAAATTTCCAAATTTCTATAGTATCCATGTTGTGTAGTACGTAATTATATTTTTACCCCATATGCTAAGTCGCCTGCGTCGCCTAAACCAGGAACAATATAGGAATGAGATGTTAATTCTTCATCAATGGCCCCACACCAAATCGTAAAATCTTTTGTAGGCAAATTTTGTTTTACAAAATCAACACCCTGTTGGCTGCTAATAGCTGAAATGATATGAGTATGTTTGGGAGTTCCTTTTTCTAAAATAGCTTTATAGGCTAATACAATGGACGAACCCGTTGCAATCATTGGATCGCATAAAATTAATGTTTTTCCATCTAAATCTGGACTAGAAACATATTCAACATGAATATCAAAAGTATTGTCTTTATGATGTTTTCTATAGGCTGAAATAAATGCGTTTTCAGCTTGATCAAAATAATTTAAAACACCAATATGCATAGGTAATCCTGCTCTTAATATAGTCGCAATAACTGGTTGAGATACTAAGTGTGAGGTTTGAGCAATTCCCAATGGTGTTTGTGTTTGTCGTGTTTCGTAAATTAATTGTTTTGAAATTTCGTAACTCATAATTTCACCCATGCGTTCTAAATTTCTTCGAAAACGCATACTATCTTTTTGTATGACCGTATCTCTTATTTCGGCAACAAATTGATTGAAAATAGAATGATGTAAGGATAAATTTTGAATCATGATTAAAATGGTTGAAAAATTTAGTTGCTCTAATTTAAAGTTTAAAATCTATAATTTGTTATTTTTCTTACTAACTAAAAATACGCCAAATATTATACACAAAGCAGATATTATTTTTATTGGAGTAATATCATCTTTGCCCAATGAAACAGCAATAAGTGTTGCTAAAAATGGCTGAAAATAAATGTACATACTCACTACAGAAGAACTCAATGCTTTGAGAGCATACATATTCAATAAATAGGCTAAAAAGGTTGTTCCTACGACAACAAATGCCATTCCAAATAACATGTTGGAAGATAAATGCAACCAATCAACCTCATAAATTGCAGGAAGTCCAAACGGTGCCATGTAAATAAAACCAAATAAAAACAGCCATTTCATCACAGTGATGGTTTGGTATTTAATCATATAAGGTTTTGCCATCACTACAAATATAGCCCATGAGAGTGAATTAATTAAAGTCATAAGATCTCCAATAAGTGTTTCGCTTCCAAAACTAAACTTATCTTTAAATAATAATAATAAGAGTGCTCCTGTTACACCTAATCCTAATCCAGTAATTTTAAAAACGGTTAAGCGTTCTTTAAAAACAATAATTGTAAATAACATCACTGCAATTGGATTGCTAACCATTATAATAGCTGAATTTATTGGCTTTGTTAAACTAAGCCCGTAAATAAAAAAAACTTGGTTAATACAAACTCCAAATAAAGCTAATGCCATTAATTTTTTTAAATCTGCTTTTTCAATTTTTTCTGGTTTTATCAAAAAAGAAAATGTCCAAAATAAAATGAAAGCGCCAACAATACGAAGCATCACCAAACCGATTGGTTTAATAGCATAAGGCATTAAATCTTTTGCAACGACATAATTTAAAGCATAGATAACTTGTGCTATAAATAAAGAAACATGTGCTTTGATTGAAGAGTTCATTTTATTTTGTAAATATGCATTATTTTTCTTGAACATTATAAAGTGATTTTTAAAGACCAATTAGGACAACATATCGAATTAACTCAAATTCCAAAACGAATTATTTCATTGGTTCCTTCTCAATCCGAATTATTGTGGGATTTAGGCCTAAGAGATGAACTCATTGGAATTACAAAATTTTGCATACATCCTAATGAAATGTTTAAATTTAAAGATAGAGTAGGCGGCACTAAAACATTAGACATTCATAAAATAAGAAGTTTGAAACCCGATTTAATTATTGGTAATAAGGAAGAAAATGAATATGCTCAAATAAAAGAATTGCAAAATGAATTTCCAATTTGGATGAGTGATATCTATAATTTGAAAGACGCTTATAATATGATTAGTGATATTGGTAAATTAGTTCATAAAAAAAATGAAGCAACAAGATTGATTTCCAACATTCAAAAATCATTTTCTGTAATTAAAAAATATAATAAAACAGTTTTGTATCTCATTTGGAAAAATCCATTTATGGCTGCAGGTAACTCAACTTTTATAGGTGACGTATTAAATCAAATGGGTTTAATTAATTCACTGAAGAATAGTGATTTGCGTTATCCTGAATTGACGATGGATGAAATTAAAAACTTAAATCCAAATCTTATTTTTCTATCATCAGAACCATTTCCTTTTAAGGAAAGTCATATTAATGAATTAAAACAACTCGTTCCAAATGCAACTGTTAAATTAGTTGATGGAGAATTATTTAGTTGGTATGGAAGTCGATTATTAAAAAGTGTGGAGTACTTAAACAATTTGGAATTATGATTCTTTAAAGGCTTGATTTAAGCGTTTTAAAAGTAAAAACATAATGCCAGTTGCAATTAATAATAACATACAGTTTACTAAAAAGAAGTTGCCTTTATCATCAAATTTATCCCAGTTTTTTGCTAATACGCCACTCAATTTGTTGCCAATGGCTGTAGCTAAGCTCCAACCGCCCATCATTAAGGCCGTAAATCGCAATGGAGATAATTTTGAAACCATTGATAATCCCATTGGACTTAAAAATAATTCGCCAATTGTTATTACACCATAACTTCCAACAAGCCACATCGCGCTTGCTTTATTTATACCATTATTAGAGTAATGAACCGCTAATACCATCACTAAAGTAGATAAAGCAGAAATTAATAAACCGAATGCTATTTTAGTTGCAGTGGTAGGTTCTTTTTTCTTTCTTCTTAAAAAACCAAAAAACATAACAATTAACGGTGTGAGCGTTACAACAAAAAATGGATTGATGGATTGAAATAATTCGGTAGGAATTAAGTTTAAAGATTTGTCTCGTTCAGGATAGTTTTCGGGAGACAAATTTTTAAAATAGGATGGATAACCAAATTCTTTAATTGGTGCTCCATTCACATCTTTTATCTTCCGAAAATGTTGGTCAAGTTTAACAACCGAATCTTTTGTTGCAACAACTGAATTGTCACAAATATACATCGCTTGTGTAGGTTTAACTAATACACTTGGCATTTCACGGTCTGTATATGAGTTTGCATAAGTGGTTAAAGCAGTACCATTCAATTTAAAGACTGCCCAAAAAACAATTACAATTCCAAATATGGTAAACATCGTTCCCATTGGTTTTTTTTCTTCAGTTGTACAACTTTTATAAACTGTATAGTAAAAATATATTACTGGTATACAAGCGCATAAAAATGCGTCAGTACTATCACTTCCGAAGATTGTATCTGGAAGCATCCACCCAATTACACCAAATCCTACAGCAATTCCCAATACAGCTAAAAAACGCATGATAACAGGCTTGTCTTCAGCAGTTGGTTCTTTTCTAATATCAACGTGTTTATAATGCTTCATGCCAAACCAAAATGTAATAACACCTATAAACATACCACAACCAGCTGCTATAAATGCCCAATTCCAGCCATATTTAATACGCATATAAGCTGCGATAAAATTGCATAAAAAAGCACCTAAATTAATACTCATATAAAATAAATTATAGCCTGTATCTTTATTTGCTTTGTATTGAGGGTCGTTGTATAAGTTGCCTAATAAGGTTGAAATGTTTGGCTTAAAAAAACCATTCCCTACAATCATAATACTTAACGAAGTAAAAAAGGCCCATTCTTCTCTGATGGATAGCAAACAATAACCTATTCCCATTAAAATACCACCAAATGTTACAGAAAATCGATATCCAAATTTCATATCCGCTAACAAACCACCAACAAAAGGTGTTAAATAGGCACATGCAATAAAAGTCCCAAAAATATCAGCAGCCTTTGCATTTTCCCAACCAAAACCTCCACTAACAGTATCGGTTGTCATATATAGGAAAAATATACCGATCATTAAATAATAACCAAAACGTTCCCAAAATTCTGTAAATGCTAAAAATAATAATCCTTTTGGATGTTTTGTTGATGAAGACATAATTTATAATTTAATGTAATTTTGAATAACTAGTTTTGATTTAAAGATATTATTATCTGCTTTACTTAACAATAAATTTATTTGATAATATAATTTTTGAAGTGTGAGCGTTTTTAATCCGTAGTGTAATGTTTTTTGTTTCACTCGAAACCCCCTCTACAAGCGTTTCTAAAAGGGAATCTTGAATGGTGTGCGAATATTTCATGCCAATAATGGGCTCTAACAAATAGGTGTGAGAGAGTTTTGTTTTATTAATCTTTCCGTTTTCTATCATTATTTGGTGTTGCATTTTCAAACTGTCTGGTATTTTAATATAAAATAAATCAGTTTTGTTTTTAATAATAGTATCATTTTTTGTTCCAATTTGATAACATAAAAAACGATTATCTTCTCTTTTCAATTTAACAAGATGTTGACTTTTAATTTGAAAAGTCCATAATATAAAAATGATGATGAGATTTAATTTTGCAACCATTTCTCAATTTCATTTTGATCAAGGTGCATGTAATCAACCCAATTTTCAACAACAGAATTGTTTACCATATAGATGGCAGGCATATTTAATCCAGCTAAATAAATAAAGTTTTTCCCATTTAAAATACAATAGTGAATATCTTTGGCTTTAGTATCTTCAAAAAACGGTTCGATTTTTTCATCTTCTCCATTCAAAACAAAATACATGCTAATTCTTGGATTTTTTTCGTGTATGATTCGCATTTTTTTAGCTGCTATGCGGCAATGTGGACAGCTCATACTCATAAATGAAATGATGTGTTTTCCTTTACTCAATGTTGTTGGAGGCATGTTTTTCTTGGCGTCTTTGTATAAACTATCTAACTCAAGTTTAAAATGATCTTCTTTTTTTGTTAAGTATGCAGATGAATAATCTAAGTCAACATAATTTAAAATGTGAGGCATGGCAAACGAACCTAAAAATAAAAAACCAAGCAACCATTTACTTAGTCTTCCATAGTTTAATCCATTATAATATTTGTAAAGAAAAAAGCATGCAATCAATGTAATTCCATTTTTAATCAAGGCTTCAAGAGGTGTCATGGATATTTTATTTCCAAAGCACCCGCAATTACCATTATTACCAGTATTAATCATAACAAATATTAAATACAAGCAAAATATAAGTAACGAAATGACCGTTAATTTGATGGTTAATCGTTTTATGAAAACACCAAAAATGAGTAGTAACCCAATAAAAAACTCTAAACCAATCATAAATCGGGCTATGAAAGGAGCTGTGCGCCAACCACTAATACCAATATCAACAAATGTAAATTCAAATGGCTCAATAGGTTCTAACTTTGCATAGCCACTATATATAAACAATAAGCCCATT
>JBILCJ010000180.1:0-4606 GCA_044353195.1 Bacteroidia bacterium
ATATGACGTAACCCTAACCAATGACCAGTTTCATGGGTTAACGTTCTACCTAAGTTATATGGACCACCTGTAGCACCAGATTGACCAGTGTATTTATAATCGACTACCACTCCGTCTGTTGTAGCTGATCCTCCAAATCCAGCTATATCACCAATTGGAGTTGTACCAGCGGTAACTGTTGGAAATTGCGCATAGCCTAAAACACCACCGTTTAATTCTGTAATCCAAACATTAAAGTATTTTGTTGGATTCCAAATTGAACCAGCTTTTACAGTATTTTCTAAATAAGTATTACTTGCAGTATACGGCGGATTTGTCCAACCTTTGCTTGCTGCAGTAAAACGATCAATACCAGGTTCTGTTAAAATTGCACCTGTTGGACTCACTTTTGCTAAACAGAAATTAATTTCGCAATCCGCAGCAACGGCCACAAAAGATGGTTGTGTTAAATGGGTACTTAAATCTGTATTTAATTTACGGTAATCTGCATTAAGGGTATTTATTTGTTGGGTGATTCGTGCAGCAGTTAAATTTGCACCTGTCCCAACAGCTTGTCCTGTGTGTATAATATGAAAAATAACAGGAATCGTATATACTATTGCTGCTTTTCTTTCATTAGCAAATTGTTGTTGTTTTTGAATTTTATCTGCAATCCAACTTTCAAAAGACTCATCTAAAATTGGAGTTGCACATTTACGCTTAACCTCAATTGGTTCATTTGAAATTGATTGAGAGGGTGAATTTGATAATTGGGCAAAGGTATTGAATGCTGTTAATACAAAAACCCCTAAATAGGTAAATTTATTTTTCATAGTTTTAGTTTAGGTTTACATAAATACAAAATATTATTTAAATATCCTCTAAAATTTCAAATTTTGAGGTAAATTTGAAAGAACTATGAGATTTAAAATATTAATCATTGAGGACGAAAAGTCATTATTAGATACCTTAACATTAAATCTTCAGCTTGAAAACTTTGATGTCTATCCTTTAACAAATTCTGTTAATGCATTGGATGTCATACAAAATATTAAACCAGATTTAATTATTTTAGATATCATGTTGCCACATATGAGTGGAATTGATTTTTATCAAACTTTATTGAATCAGCAAATAAAAATTCCAACCATTTTTTTAACGGCAAAAAATAATATTAAGGATAAAATTGAAGGACTCAAATTAGGTGTGGATGATTATATTACAAAACCTTTTGATCTGGAAGAATTATTATTACGAATTCATATTGTTTTAAAACATGCTACTCAAAAAAAAGATATATTAACAGCTTATAGGTTTAATCAATGTGAAGTTAATTTTGAGACTTATTTAGTTTTAAAACAAGATCAAACCACTGAAACACTTTCTAAACGAGAAATTGCTTTATTAAAATTATTAATAGAAAACAAAAATACAGTCATTTCGAGAGAAGATATTTTAAATAAATTATGGACTAAAGATGAAAATTCATCTTCGCGAACCATTGATAATTATATTTTAAATTTTCGAAAAATGTTTGAAACCAACCAGAAACAACCAACTTATTTTTTATCAATTAGAGGAGTAGGGTATAAGTTCCAAGATGAATAAAAAATTATTTTTTCACCCATTTGTCAATTTGCCAAACTAATAAAGAAGAACTAATTCCTACTACCATACCACCTAATATGTCGCTTGGATAGTGAACACCTAAGCGCATGCGAGAGTATCCAACTCCACAGGCATATACATAACTAGGAACTGCTACGTACCATTTTTTTGTTGAAAGTGTAACCGCTGTTGCCATTGCAAAAGCTGATGAGGTATGCCCTGATGGAAATGAATATTTTCCTACCTCGGTGCGTTGGATAATATCATTTGGATTGGCTTTAAATGGCCTAGTTCTATTTATTGTATATTTTAAACTTGTCGTAAATGCTATGTTAAGTCCAATTGCTAAACCTGTTTTTAACCCATTGCGCATCATTGGTTTATTGTTTTGAATATATCCAGTAAATAACAGAGAGCTTGGAGATAAAATTAGGGCAGGATAAATAGAATGGGATGTGATACGCATTGTTTTATCCCAGCATGGCATTTCATTTTTATTAATTGCTCTTAATATTGATAAGTCTGCCGTTTGACATTGACATGGATAACAAAGGCAAATCAAAAAAAAGATGGTAATATGATATTTCATTATTTAACCATTAACAAAATATACATTGTTGGTATTACAATCATAAATAGGATATAGGTTAAAATAATTGCTGTTTTTTCTAACCATTTTACATCCCTTAAAAAAGGAGTTTTTAGAATTGTAGACACATGATTAATAAGTCCCGCTTCAATAATACTGTATGTGTGCACACCAGCTTGCACACCTGAATAGCGTTTACTAAAGGACAATAAAATACAATCTCTAATTAACCAGTAATTTGTATCTGTTAAGTCGTTATAAGTTACTGTATAATTAATGTTTTCAGCAGAAAGGTAATTTCTAATTTTTTGATTTTTCATTTCCATGATAAGTTCGAATGTCATGGAAATTGGAATAATTAGAAAGAATAAATTTTGAGTAGACAAAGAAAAAATGGCTAGGCCCACGATTGAAATAATTGTAAAAACAGTGCGAATTGCATGATTTTGTCTTAGAAACAAAACTTCTATCAAACGACCACCATCTAATGGCATAAAAGGTAATAAATTGAAAAGGTTCAAAAATAAAAATATATTGGCCAACATGGCTAATTGTTCATTTGGATAATTCAAATTAATCAAAAATAAACCAAATCCAATGATGATTCCTGGCAGTGGACCCGCTAATATGACAATACTCATTTGTCGTTGGGAGATGGTTGTTTTTTTTCCGGAAACATAAGCTCCTAATAAGGGAATAAAAAATAGTTTCACATTAGTATAATTAAATAACCTCATTGCAAAAAAATGGCCTAGTTCGTGTATTAGTAAAACAACTAATAATGCAGCCATATAGGAAATGTTTTTATCAAAAATAGTGTAAAATAAAAAAGCGTATAACACTAAAGAAATCATTGATTTTCGGAACCAATTTTTTTTATTTTCTTCTAAAATTGGTTTGGGTAAAACAGTATGAAATGATTGTTCGTTTTCTGTTGAGTTATAATTTTCCACTTTAGTGTATGATGTTTATTTATATATAGTTTGTGACAAGTTTAGCCTATAAATTTAATGACTTATTCATTACCACAATTGAATTTGAATCAGAAATACAATAAATCCAGATAAGTATCCTGTTAAGGCAAGTAAGGCCATGTTTTTTAAATACCAGCTAAAACTTATATTTTCAATTCCCATGACTGCAACTCCAGCTGCACTACCAATAATTAAACAACTGCCACCTGTTCCTGTGCAATAACAAATCATTAACCAAAATTGATCGTCAGTTGGAAAGTCATACATTCCTAAAGTAGCTGCAAGTAATGGCACATTATCAACAACCGCAGAAAGTAATCCAATGCAGGTTGAAATGATTTTTAGATTCCCAATGGTTTCATTTAAATAAGTGGCGGCATTATTTAAAATATTTACTTCTTGTAGGCAAGCTACAGCTAGTAAAATACCTAAAAAAAATAAGACACTTGGAACATCTGTTTTTGAAATGGCATGTGATACTGAAAACTTTTCTTTGTCAAAACTGCTTTTACGTTTATGAATGAGTTCAGTAACGATCCATAAAACACCTAAACCAAATAGAATACCCATGTAGGGTGGAAGGTGAGTTAATGTTTTGAATACGGGCACAAATAGAAGAGCTGAAATTCCCATTGTAAAAATGAGTGTTTTTTCTTTTTTTGAAATTGTGTTTTCTTCATTTTTTGTTTCAATGCTTTCAACTTCACCTTTCATTTTAAGTATCCCAATTCCTAAAGGCACTAGCATGGACACTAAGCTTGGTAAAAATAAACGACTCATCATATGTGTCGCTGTTAGTTTATTGCTAACCCATAACATGGTAGAAGTTACATCTCCAATTGGGCTGAAACAACCACCTGCATTACATGATATTATAATTAAGCCGATAAAAAAATACCGATCGTTTTTCTCTGGTATTATTTTTTTTACAATGGTTGCCATGACGATGGCAGTTGTTAGATTATCCAAAACGGCAGATAATACAAATGCTAGTACTGAAATTATGATTAAAAGTTTACGTTTGTTTTTTGTTTTAATAGCATCTGTTATGATATCAAATCCATCATGAGCATCAATTAATTCAACAATTGCCATGGCCCCTAATAAAAAGAAAATTATTTCAGAGATAGATGCCAAGTGATGACTTAATCCTGTTGTGATGTCTGAATCATGAGATAATAGAGCATATGCACTCCAGCATAAAACACCTAATAAGAGAGCGCTTCCAGATTTATTAATTGCAATGCTATGTTCAAAAGCAATAAACAGATAACCAATTAAAAAAATAGTAATTATTAGTGTAATCATTTTAATTTTTCTTTTAAATAATGAGCTGTATAACTAGCTTTTATTTTTGAAACAGCTTCTGGTGTTCCTTCAGCAACGATATTTCCACCCAAATCACCACCTTCTGGGCCAATATCGATAACCCAATCGGCACATTTAATAACGTCTA
>JBILCJ010000181.1:0-4602 GCA_044353195.1 Bacteroidia bacterium
GTTTTCCCATTTTAAAAATGAGAGAATCATTTTGTATTGCACCCAAAGTCATTTGTCGTGGGTATTTTGGAGTACTATCCAATCGCATAGCCAATCCCCATTCGCCATCAATTGAAATCAATAATGGTGTTTTAGATAAATTTTGATAATAATTTGTAAGCTTTGCCTCGCGTTGTGGTCCGCCTTGCATAAAAATAAGTCCACCAATATTATATTTTTGAATGAGTTCTCTTATGTCACGGACATGCTTCATGTCTTTATTGCTATAAGCTGCTACCATAAATAATTGTGCAAGACGTTGATCTGGAGTTAAAGAATTGTAAACCGAATCAACCCAACGGGATTCCATTCTTAAAAAATCTGGTTCAATCGGTTTCGGTTTTGTGTTTATGACAAAAGCTGTCACCGTAAAAAAAATACTTATTAAAATAAGTTTATACATTAATTTAATCATGTTGTTAAATTAACAGAATTTGAAATTTAGATACTAAGTTTGAAAATTTGTTTTTAACAGTAAATGTTTAATAGTTTTAAAACACTTGTTATTATCTTGGATTTATTTAATCCTTCCAGCGCTATAAAAATATTTTTTAAAATAAGCTTCATTTAAATCACTTATCATGACTCCTTTGGAAGAGGATGCGTGAACAAATTTTTGATTTTGCAAATAAACACCTACATGACTAGCCGTTGAAGATTTGATATTAAAAAAAACCAAATCCCCTTCTTTCAAATCTGATGTTTTAATTTTTTTCACTTCATTGATGAGGGCTTTTGTAGATGGAGTAATCGTCATATGATAAACTTGATTATAAAGCATGGCAGTTAATCCTGAACAATCAATTCCGTTTTTATCTTTTCCTCCGTATTTATAAGGTATTCCATACCAATGATTGATGAATTGATATAAGTCAGTATTTTTTATATCAGACTCAGAAACCTGTAATAATTCCGCGTATTTTTTTTTGATGGATTTTGTTGTGGTATGCCCCTTATCAGAAACATTCTTTTTAGAAATAGATTGAGAAGACTTACATGCCACTACTGATAATGCAATACACAAAACGCATATATAGTTTAGGAAACGAGTCATCTTTAATGTTATAAATAGAATAGGTTCTATTTTAAAACTTAATTCAAATTTAATTGAAAGTAGAATGTGATTTGGTAATTTATAATTAAGTAATCACAATATCATTGTTTATAAATGTTTGAATATCACGTTGTTTTAATCTTACATATAAAGAAGTTGTTTTACATTTACATCATGTCTTTATCAATTATATACGAAGATGATGTATTACTCGTTTGTAATAAACCGGCTGGTTTAATGGTAGAGCCTGATCGTAACAATTTCCCTAATTTATTACAAGATGTTAGGAATTATTTAAAAGAAGCGACTGGTGAAAAATCTCCCTATGTTCAACATTTACATCGCTTAGATAGACCAACAAGTGGCATCGTGTTATTTACAAAAAATAAAGAATATCTAAAAAACTTGAGTGAACAATTTGCACAACGGCAAGTATCAAAATACTACATGGCTTTAACCTCAAATGCGCCAGCGAATAGAGTAGGTGTATTAGAAGATTGGCATCGTAAAGAAAAAAAGAAAGCTGTTTTAGTTTCTGAAGGAACTGCCTTTGCAGAAAAAGCAAAATTGGAGTATGCTATCATCCCGTATGAAAATTATTTTTTTTGGAACATTCAATTACACACAGGCAAGTATCATCAAATTCGTGTGCAATTGGCTAATTTAGGTTGTTCTATTTTGGGTGATAGTTTGTATGGTTCAACAGAAACCTTTCATTTAAATGCTATAGCCTTGCACGCCGCCAAACTCATTATTCAACATCCTGTAACGCAACAGCAAATCACATTTAAAGCAGACTGTAATTTTAAATTGTAATCTATTTATTGTTTATTCACCATAGGTGAAACGTACTTTCCAATCAATTCAATGGATTGTATTAATTTATGGTGTGGCAAGGAAGCATTATCCATTTGAAATGTAAAGCGATCAATACCGCCTAGAGCTTCGCTATGTCGAATGATTTTAGCTGCCACATCTTCAGCACTACCAATCAATAAAGCGCCTCTTAAACTATTCTGTGCATCAAAATGTTGCCGTGTAACTGGCGGCCATCCACGTTCTTTTCCTATGTTAGTAAATGTTTCTGCATATCCAGGATAAAAATCATCAATTGCTTCCTGTGTTGTTTTCCCTACATAACCAAGCGAATGCAATCCAACTTTTAAAGTTTCTAAAGCATGTCCTGCTTTTAGACCTGCTTCACGGTATAAATCAACAAGGGGACGAAAGCGATGTGTTTCACCACCTATTACTGCAACCATTAACGGTAAACCTAATTTACCAGCACGCACAAACGATTCAGGCGTTCCGCCAACTCCCAACCAAATTGGTAATTCGTTTTGTAAAGGTCTTGGATAAATAGATTGATTGGTTAAGGCGGGTCTAAATTTTCCTTGCCACGTCACCGTTTCGTGTTTGCGAATTTCTAATAAGAGATTTAATTTTTCTGCAAATAATTCGTTGTAGTCATTTAGTTTATAACCAAACAAAGGAAACGATTCGGTAAAAGAACCACGTCCCACAACTATTTCAGCCCGACCTTTTGAAATTAAATCAAGTGTAGCGAAATTTTGAAAAACCCTTACCGGATCAGCGGCGCTTAATACCGTAACAGCACTTGTTAATCGAATCCGTTTTGTTCTTGCTGCTGCTGCAGATAAAATCATAGTAGGAGCAGAATCTAAAAATTCTCTTCTATGATGTTCACCAATACCAAAGATATCTAGTCCAGATTGGTCAGCGCATTCAATACGTTGTAGCAAAAGTTCTAGTGCTTCCATGCTTTTTGTTGCTGTGTTAACATCATTGCCTACTGAAGCAGAAGCAAAACTATCAATTCCAATTTCCATGTGGTTTAATTTTTTTCTTGTGTTACTATCCTGAAAATTTACTCATGTAAATAGCATTTTCCATTTTTGTTAGTTGTCTTTTTGTGACAACGTGTTCCTTTTTTTGTAGTACCGGTGCATTGGGTACTTTGCGATTGATTATTAGATGGGGAAGTGTCTTCTTCATCATCATCTTCTAAATCAATAATTGGTTGAGTTTGTTTTTTAGATGTAGTATTCCAATTCCAATCATTTAAATTATAATGGTTTTCAATTTTCTTTTCAATGTCATCATCAAGTTTCGGATAAAAATTAATGTGAGTCATTTTTTCAACGCTATCAATAGTTACAGCATAATGTTGTAAGGGTAGTGTAGAAGTTGCATTAGGTAAAATAAATCCAATTCCATTCACATAGGAACCTTGTGCAGTAAGGATTACTTTGTAAAAATAATTTGGAACCGACACGTTATTAATTCCAATGGATATTAAATGAGAATCTAAAATGGGGCCTGTAACAACATAAACTGAATGATATTCATTGGCCCAACCTCTCACTTGTTCTTCCAATTTTTTCCAAATACCCCTGTTAAAACTAGGTTGTTGCGGCGACATATTGCTATAATAAAATGATTCTTTCATAGAGTTTTCTGACCAAGCCATGTCTCCCGCAGGCGCTAAATGACCTCTATCGTAACCGCTTTTTAAATAATCTTCGGTATTGGCCGACTCTGTCTTTATGTCAGGATCAGACATGAATTTATTTGTACGTTTAAAGATGGGTGCAGTTTCACTATCGGATAATTCATAAGCCACCCAATTGGCTTGTTCATGAGTTTCATTGTAAGACAATACATAACCTTCATGATGAATGATGCATTCGTTTTTTTTAAATTCAGGAATTTCAAGATTGTTTATATTAGTTTTAGTTTGGGCAAAGGATAAGCCTGCATTGATTAAAACTAAAAGGAAAATGAAAAATTTCATGAATCGTTTAATAAATAATTTTAATGTTTAATTTTTACTAAATTATGCATTTAAAATTAATGTATCGGTGCGTTTTCTTGAAATTTATAAGAATAAACAAGTTAAAAAAAAGACCAAAGTATTTTTTTTGTGATAAATTAAGATCTTTAATTTCTTAAATTTTATGAGCAATAACTTGTATAACGGCCGAAGTTCCTTTATGGTACTTGCCTTCTTCAATATATTTTATTTGTTTTTCAATTGAGATTTTCTCAAATTCAGAGAAGTCGTGTTGTAATTCTTCTGCACTGTATAATAAATCTGCAACCTGCGGCCCTCCAGTTTTATATTTGATTTGGTCTTTATGATAGGCTTCTAATAACAAAACCCCATCTTTTGTTAATCCAGAATATACTTGACTAAAAATAGATGTTCTTAATTGTAGAGGAAAATGACCAAATATACAAATGATTGCATTCCATTTATTGGGTTCTATTTTATAATCAGATAAATCTGCACAGATTGTTTTGATAGATAAATCTTTTTCTTTTGCTAAGGCATTTAGCTTATTAAGTCCTTCTTGTGAATAATCAATAGCCGTAACATCATGATTGTTTTCTGAAATAAAAACTGCGTTTCTACCTTCTCCTTCAGCTAAGCAAAGCACTTTAGCATGTGGTTTTAAAATTAGAATGTGAGATTTTAAAAAATCATT
>JBILCJ010000036.1:0-15092 GCA_044353195.1 Bacteroidia bacterium
GAGTAAGGAGATTATTTAAATTGAAGCTATTACAAAGTTTCTATATTATTAGCTTTTAAAACACATGAAAATGTGGTGATTGCCGGCAAAAATTGTTTCAATAGTTTCTCGTTTTCTTCAGAACTATTTACAAATAGAGATTTTGAATTT
Organism: Bacteroidia bacterium; assembly: GCA_044353195.1. GTDB lineage: Bacteria > Bacteroidota > Bacteroidia > B-17B0 > Aurantibacillaceae > UBA4416. Next base: position 151 of record JBILCJ010000036.1, read on the forward strand.
AATTCGGCTTTTAATTTTTTATTTTTCTTGAACGTACTTTCTAATTCAACTTCGTAATAAAATTCTGTTTGTGAATTTTCTTTGCCTTTTATTTTTGATTTATGCTTTAGATAGATGTTTTTTATACTGGCATAGTATCCTGTGAAACTCTGCTTCGCATTTCTTCCGCCAGAATAAATGAACAATATTTTTGCCCCTAAAACATCTGTAGGAAAATCTTTCACAACATTATTTTTTTCAATAGCATGAAAATAAAATTTATTTTGATTTTCTATTTCAGGCAATTTGGAGGAACGATAAAAACCTAATGCTACATTAATTTCTGGCGTAGGCTCAGAGTTAAGAAATAAATTAAATTCTGCTTTATCATTAAAGCCAGAAATTTTTTCTTTATATAATGCGGCTATTTTCGAATCTTCGATTTCTAGTTTACGTTTTCTACTTATTTCTAGAAAATCCTTTTCTTGGTCAATGCCTAAAAAACGTCTGTTTGCCAAATTAGCTGCAATTCCTGTAGTACTACTTCCTGTAAATGGGTCTAGAATCCAAGCATCTGGTTTTGTAGATGCTAAAATTAAACGAGTTAAAACTGATAATGGTTTTTGAGTAGGATGTTTAGCACAAGATTTTTCCCAAGGTGCAATAGCAGGTAATTTCCAAACATCTTTCATTTGTTTGTTACCGTTTAATTGCTTCATTAATTCATAATTGAAATAATGCGGAACTTTTTCTTTTTTTCGTGCCCATATAATTTGCTCTGTGGAGTGTGTGAAAAAACGACAAGAAAAATTAGGAGGTGGATTATTCTTTTCCCAAGTAACAACATTCAATATTTTAAAATCCAGTTCTGTTAATATTTGACCTATCGAAAAAATATTATGCATGGTTCCACTTTTAACCACTGACGGTTAAAATCATTTACAAAATCAAAACCTTGAGATTTGTCCCAACTGCCTTTATTAACACTTACAATTTTTCCACTTTGTATTGATAATCCGCCATTTGATAAAAAATAAGGAGGATCGGCAAACACCATATCAAATTTATGATCAAACTCAGGTAAAAGTTTCATTGTATCTCCGTGTAAGAGATAGAAGTTTTTGTCGGAAGATTTGAAGTATGGATTTATCATTTTCTATTTTTTAAACCATCTTTGTATCCTAATTCATATCCTTCTTTTTGGTCTTTATGCCTTACTGCACTTGCTTGGCTAATATTTAATTCTTCAACTCTAAAATTCATTTCCTTACCTTCAAGTGCATCTTTATATCCTTGATCATATGCACAACCAGCACATTGATGTCTTCTGCCTACCATATAATATTCCTGACTATCATTGAGGGCTTTGAACTTTACGTCATGTCGATGAGCTTTTTTACAAATAACTACTTCTGAATTCTTTATAGAGTTAATAAGAGTTTTATATAGTGCAGATTGTCCAACTCCACCTGACTGGTAAACATTGTTTACTAGTTCATTATCAGTAATGTCAATTTTATTTAGGATACCTTCAAAATCTTCGATGGTTATTATTTTATCTATACCTAGTAATTCAACTAAGTCTTTTAAAAATCTCATAAAAGCTATAACACCAGTTGATTTGGTTAATATAAAATCCAAATTGCCCCACGCAATTGGCCATTTTCTTTTAATTGCTTCAAAGTAGTTCCAAATAACTTTCGCAATTTTAACATCCTCTTCTTTGATAAACCAATTCCTGAAAAATAACTTATCCTTTTCAACCCCTTCAACTAAAGGCAATTTAGAACCAGTTCTAAGAATATTTCTGTCTTTGGGTGGATTATTACTTATATATTTTATTATGCAATCTGCTAATGTTGCTTGTGCTATTGTTTCGTTTTTGAAATCGGCTTTGCCAAGTCTTTTAATAAGATGATAGAATGGACTATCCACTTCCTCATTAAGTAATTTTATTACATTATGTGAGGTTCTCTGTGGGCTCCTAGTTTTTGAAAATGAATACAAGTCATAAACATGCGACTTATTAACTTTAGTTTGAGCTTTATTGATTGTAGAAAAAATATTTGCCTGATATTCTTCATCAATATCAATAAATATTGTAATGATTAATTCAAATTTCAAGTCATTTTTAAATAAGCCTTTGTCTGTTGCATATTTTTCAAGTCCAAAAACGCGATGTTGTCCATCTATAATTTTTGCAATTTGTCCATCATCTCTTAATTCTAAAATCCCATTTTCAAATGAGAGAATATTTTCTTCGATTTCATCAGTAGATTCATTATAAGTGGTAGAATCAATACTAATTACAATGCTATTAGGAAATGTTGCATCATTAAATGAAACATATTCAGCGATTTCAGAAAGTCTGTTTTTTGAAAGTTCTCTTTGAATACCCAAATATCCATCAATTGCACCTTCGCCTTCCTGTCGAATTCTTTCAATATCTTTCTTAGCGATTTTAAGTAAATCTTGCCAATCAATTTTTCCAACATAAAATGTTTCGATTGGCTGTGTTACTTCAATACAGTTTATTTTTATGTTACTCATGTTCTTCAAAGTTTTTAAATGAATCCTTTAATTCTCCATATTGCTTTTCTGACTCTTTTTTTGAAGTTGTACTGTCAATGTTTTTATGAGAGCTATATTCATAAAATATGTAAAATATAAATGCTATTAGAAAAATTATTACAATAAAAAGTTCTTTGTTGAAACTTGCCGATAAGTCTTCTAATGATTTCCTATCCTTTATAGTGTAACCAATAATCATTAAAAGGGCTATGAAAAGAAATGAAAAATATTTATGCTTATAGAAATTACCTTTTCTATTCAATATATAAAATGTTGAAGTAAGGTAGGTAGCACTTAGAATAAGAAAAGTATATGGTTGATGTATAGCTTCGTAGATTTTCAATAAATCGAATCCATTTTCATATATACTTACAGCAAAAACAAACCAAATTGGAATTAAGTTACCCAAAACATTCCATAAAACACTTTCAGTCCCATCTTTAAACCAACTTGGTATTTTATCCAAATAACCCTTTTTTTCTTTTGTCTCGATGTCCATTATAATAAAATTGTTTTTAATATATTTTCTTTCAACATCTCCAAATTCAATAGGTAATCAGCCTTATCGAAATACTCTCTCAAAGGTTTTAAAGTTGACTTCCATCCAGCGCCATCTGTTACCCAAATAAATTCGATATTTTGCTTGTTCCAATAACGGTTCATTTCAATATATTCAGTAGCAGTTGATTTTAATTTGGAACCACCACCTCCATAAAAATTACATTCAATAAAAAAGAGTTTACCTTTTTTATTGATTGCAAAGTCAAGGTTTCTAGATGATTTATCAACTAATACATCAATGTTCCATTGCTCTTTAATTTTTTTTGCATTGGCTTGTGCCATGTATTGTAATCCTAAATTTTGGCAAGCATCTGACACAAATTCTTCAACTAATCCTTCCATTAAAGTACCACCTCTATTTTTTCTCCCATTACTATCTAATCCTACTTCAACTCCAGTAGAATAATCAACTAGGTTTTTAACTTTCTTATCTTTTAAAATATCACCAATACCTGAATTTACAACAAAATGAGCTAGTTCTTTACACTCCTCATCTGTTAAATGCCCTTTTGAAAAAGAGTAATTTTTATAAATAAAGTTTTTAGTGTCAATTAATATATCAATTGATTTTTCGCGAATGGCAATTAATGTTGGAAATGCTTTAATCACTTGAGGATATTCTTTTATTAATAAATAAGCTTCTTTTTCAATTGCTACCTTACCAATCAATACATTTAAAAGATTTAACTCCTTTTCTATTGGTGTTATATTTTCGAATACTTTTTGCCAATTAACAAAATAATCCCATTTGGTTATTTTTTCTTTGAAACTTTGAGTAATTTTTTCAAAAAGTTCATCTTCATTTTTTAAATTAAGCAGTTTACAAAGCTTGTTCATAATTGTAATTTGTTATTAGTAACTCATTTAATTCTCCTCGTTTTTCAGCGTTAGCATTAATGCGTCTATTTGCTTTAACTCTTGAGATTGCAAAGTCTGAATATATATCATCAAAAAACGTGCCGTTCCCATCTTTTCCCCTCACGTCGGAGTTACTTAACATCCATTTATGGCCTAGAGTTTCTAATTTTGAACAAAAATCTCTTAATCTAATTTGTTCATCATCATTAAAATCATCTTTTGCATACGAATTAAAACTTGATGTATTACTTAATGGTTTGTATGGAGGATCGAAATAAAAGAATGAATTATCAGTTGCATGTTCTAACGTAGCAGTGTAATCCCCATTTAATATTTCAACTTTTTGTAACGCATTACTTACTGAAAAGATATTTTGTTCGTCACAAATGGTAGGCGTTTTGTAGCTTCCAATAGGTACATTAAATATATTTTTACTATTTACTCTATACAATCCATTAAAACAGGTTCTATTTAAAAAAATAAAAAGTGCTGCTTGCATTGTGTTTTCTGAACTGCGAGTATTATATAGTTCACGATTATCCTTGTAGTATTGTCTTTTCTCTTCTTCTTTATCTTGTAAAGAATGATAATCAGATTGCAAGTCTTTTAAAATGGAAATTAATTCTGCTGGACTTTTAGCAATCGTTCTATATGTATTTATTAAATCTGAATTAATATCATTAATCACAGCCTTTTTCAAACTTGGAAAATTATTTATCATCCAAAACAGAATTGCCCCACTACCAACAAACGGTTCGATGTAAGTAAATTTTTTATTTAAAATACTTGGGTGCAGTGAACTTTGAATTGAAGAAATCAATTGCGTTTTACCACCTGCCCATTTCAAAAATGGTTTTGGTTCTGAAAATGTTTTAATAGTAGCCATATATTTACTAAAAATACAAGATTTGCCTTTATTAAACAGCTATATTTTGTAGCATTAATTAACGTTTTAAAGCATTTACTAACAAGAATAAGGCCAAAAATCAACTATTTAAACCAAATCAAATAAATTATTCACGCCCATATAACGGTTTACCGTGAATCCTTCAGCAAAATCAACGTTGATAGACCTACCAAATAATCTGGCTTTTGCGTTGATGTAATCTATAAAGTTTTTACTCGAGATAGGTGTTTGTGGCTCTTTAGAATTTGGATCAAAAAACTGAGACGAATACGCCATAATTGATTCCATTTTTTTATCGTTATAAGCCGTAACATCAATAACAAAATCAGGTTCAATGAAATTGTCTTGTATGTAATGATACACGGCTTTTGGTCGCCAAGGTTTTTGTGTAGTAGTGTTTTCTTTGGTTTCAACTTTCAGCAAACCACTGTAAAAACAAGCATCTGTAGTTAATTTAGCAGCTCTGCCGTGATCAGGATGCCTATCACTGATGGCATTACATAAAATAAGTTCGGGTTGGTATTTTCTTATGACTTCAATAATCAAGCGCTGATTTGTTTCGTTGTTTTCAAAAAAACCATCTGCCATGTTTAATTGTTCACGCACCGAAACACTTAAAATACTGGCTGCACGCATGGCCTCTTGTGTTCTGATTGTTGCATTTCCACGCGTACCAAGTTCGCCAAGCGTCAGGTCTAAAATGCCAACTGTTTTTCCAAGTTCAATATGCTTTAAAATAGTTCCTGCACATGATAATTCTACGTCGTCAGGATGAACACCTATTGCTAATATATCTAATTTCATATTTACTTTTTTAATCCGTTATATAATGTGATGATTTCGTTGACAAAAATAGACCATTCGTATTTTTGTTTCAGTAAATGCCTGTTCTTTATTATTCTCAAAATAATCTTCTAAACTCGATGCAATGGCTTGAGGATTTGGTTCAACCACATAACCCGCCACATTGTGCGGAATAATTTCGCCTAAGCCGCCAACGTTAGTAACCAATGTAGGCACTTCAAAATGAAATGACACTTGCGTCACACCACTTTGCGTAGCCGATCGATAAGGCAAAGCAACAATGTCAGCAGCCGAAAAATAATACTTCACATCGTCGTTCGGAATAAATTGATTTAATAATATAATCTGTTCCTCCAATTTGTATTTTGAAATTAAATCGAAGTACGGTTGTTTATCTTCATAAAACTCACCAGCAATAAGTAATTTATTATGTGGGTTTGCTTTCAGTAGTGAAAATGCTTCTATTAATAAATCTAAGCCTTTGTATTTTCGTATTAAACCAAAAAACAAAATAACGCGATCGTCTTGTTTTAAGTTTAATTTCAATCGTGCTTCTTGTTTCGGAATTTTATCTCCAAAAGCTGTATAAAGTGGGTGTAATAAATATTTTTTATGTGATGTGTTGGTAAATTTTTCCAAATCGTTCATCACTGCTTTACTCATCGTAACAAAAGCATCACAACCTTTGATAAAATAAGACGCTAATTGTTTATCACCTAGACGCTTTTCGTGCGGAATCACATTGTCAGTAATAGCTAGCACTTTGATGTTTTGTTTTTTTACTAAACGAGCAATCGTTCCCAATGCTGGGCCCATAAAAGGAATCCAAAATCTAAAAATAATAAAATCAGGTTTTTGTTTTTTTATAAACGAAGCCGTTTTAAACCACGATAGTGGATTAACAGAATTAATAAGAGTATGAATCGTGATGTTTTTTGGAGCAGTTCCGTTAACATGATATTGCGTGCTACCTGGAAATAAAAAATTAGGGTATTGCAAACTATACGAAATGATTTCGCACTGATGTCCTTCTTTATTCAAAGCCTCGCAAAACAATTCATCGAAGCTTGCTAAGCCTCCACGTAATGGAAATGCAGGACCTATGATAAACACTTTTGCCATTCTCTTTTATTTCTTTCCTACAACTAATTCAATTAAATCTTTTTCTTGAAAATACTTATTTGCTAAATCCTTAATGTCTTGAGGCGTGATGGTTTTAACTGCATTAAAATACGTTTCAAAATAGCTGTAATCCAAATCAAATTCCCAAATCGCTTTAAATTTATCTGCTAATGCATAAGGGCCGTCAACACTTCTTAAAAATTGTCCTAGCACATAATTTCTAACGGTTTCGAGCTCTTCCTCATCTACAAGTTCAGTGCGTAACGTATGTAGTTCTTTATAAATTTCAGTCAGTGTTTGGTTAGTCACATCAGCACCAACTTCAGTAGAAATAAAAAAATACCCAGCATTAACTAAAGACGATAATCCAGAACCAATGCCATACGTATACCCTTTATCTTCACGAATATTAGCCATTAAACGCGAACCAAAATAGCCGCCCAAAATGGTATTTAAAACTTGGAACTTAAAATAATCAGGATGTGTTTTATTAAATAAGAGACGACCAACTCGAATTGCTGACTGTATGGCGTCGGGTCTTTCAATAAAATGTTTTTGTACCTGTGTTGCGTTGATGTGAACTTCTGGCTTACTTATATCGCAAACGATTCCCCAAGTTGTTTTTCCAAAATAACGATTTAAAGTCTCAATTAAATTATCGTCGAGTTTCCCAGATGCAATAATTGTGCAGTTGCCAGAGTGATAGTGCTCTTTATAAAACTGAATGACTGTTTCTAATGTAATGTTATCAAAGTCTTCTGTTTTAACCGAAACACCATACGGATGTTTTTCGCCAAACATTAATTCTGTATAACGTCTTCGCGCTAACACATTTACTTTTTCTGAATTTACTAAATGCTTTTGCTGTTTGTTTGACATATAAATATCAAACTCATCTTTTGGGAAAGTAGGATGTTTAATAATTTCCTCAACATAGTGTAAACTTTTATCAACGTACTTATTGAGACTAAATAAAGCTAACGTTGCATAATCTTGATCAACGGCACATTCAAAAAAAGATCCAAAAAAATCAATTTTATCAGAGATTTGATTCGCTGTATAATTTTTAGTTCCGGTTTCTAAAAGATTATTCGCTGCCGAAGCAACCAAGGGCTGTTTTTGGTAATACATGCCCGCTTTAAAAATAAATTCAATTTTAGTTAGTTCTTGCGAGCCACTATTGAGTGTATATACCTTAATGCCATTATTTAATACGTCCTGCTTCGCTCTTGTAATATCAATTTTATCAATTGTTTTAAATGCAGGTGCTTGTTTTCGATTTAAGTTCATAGGCATAAATTTAATCAGAAATTTGAGTTATACCAATACCGTTGTGAGAATAGTCTAATTAATTTTTTTGAAAGAGACGTTCATAAAACATAGATGTCATGCTGAACTTGATTCAGCATCTCGGTTATAAAACTCTACTATTAAAAATACATTGAATTGAGTTCAAGGTGACAACAATACAAAAAAATTGACTTTTAATTACAGCTTATTTTTCAACTGAAGCAACTCTTGTTTGATTTGCTTCAACTTAGCAACAACTTCAGCGTTTTTTTGATCGCTTTCTTTTAATCCACCTTTGAGTTTATCTTTAGCTCCTTGAAGCGTGTAACCTTTTTCTTTTACAAAATGAAATATCAACTTGAAGTTTTCTATGTCCTTTTTTGTAAAAAGGCGGTTTCCTTTTTTATTTTTTGAAGGCGTGATGATGTCAAATTCTTTTTCCCAAAAACGAATCAACGAAGTATTTACATCAAACATATCAGCGACTTCGCCAATCGGATAAAATAATTTTTCTGTTTCTTTTTCAAGTAATGCCATTAATCAAATATAATTAAGAAATTGAACAACAGTAGTTCTGTTTTTCAACAAAAAACCCACCAATTAACATTTTGGTTTATTATTTTATAAAAAACGAATAGCGCTTTATTTAAAGGTCTCCTCATTTACTTCCTTGTTCTTAAACAATGGCTTGCCCTGCAATGCTTGTAAAAGCGTGATTACAGCTAAGGCGCCATATAAAAAAGAAATAATGAATGTTGCTTTCGTGTTTTTAATTATATAAAATGAAAGGAGTGGTAAAACTTGTAAAGCATGCATGCCAATAAAATGAGCTATTCTTGGGTCACCAAATTTTGTGCTCCAATTTAAAAACGGTATCCCTGCGCCGCCATCAGCACCTCCAATTGTATGAGACAAACGAGAACCCATCACAAAACCTTCAAAAGAAAAAATGACAAAAATTAAAATGCCTAAACGAATTGACCACACATAATAATTTGGCAGTGTAGGAAACTCATTGGTAAAAAAAAGAAACCCAACATACGCAGTATAAACCGTAACCAAAGTAGCCGCTAATGCCATTAATCCATACAACGCAGAATAAACCGGTGTACTTACATTATAATGGGATAATTGACCTTTGCCGGCTTGTAAAGCAATATATATAATTTCAAATCCCAATAAAATAATAACTGTCCAATTAAAAAATCGAATATTAAAGTCGGGTAAATAAAAACAATACCAAGCCATCGCCCAGGCAAATAAAAATGTTGAAAAAGCAAACTTAAATGGTTTATACCAGGCGTTTACATTATACACTTGAGTATGAGAAAATTTTACTAAAACTAAACAAATGATTGAAAATAATAAACAGATGATTCCGTAATAAAAAAGCGTTTCGTTTCTTGATTTTAAGTTATGTAAAAAATCCATCATGATTAGTATTTTAAATTTCTGCAAAATTCAACACATTGCATGACAAATTTTTCAATTTCTTAAAAACAATTATTTAGTAAACAATTCATCGTCACTTGTGCAAGTCATACATTTTGGCCCTAAACGAGGGTTCACTGTTAGTTCTTCTGCCTTTAAACTTTTTGTTTTTTTATCGTATTTTAAAATCATTTTTACCTCGGATTTAATTGTTAAACCAGATCTTACCGAAGCATTCCAAATCATGTCTTTAACAGCAACTTCAACCAATTTATTTAACTCGTCGTTATCGCCAATAGCAACTACTTTCTTAATGGTGCCATCCACATTTAATTGCAATTTTAAATCTACTTCATCCCTCTTCATTTTTTTTGTAACGGCCACATTGTCTCTTAAAAAATCATTTAAATCATTATCCCCATTTCCATAACACGCAGTACGACATGCTTTCGGGTCTTTTGATTTTCGTGGTTTGGCATTAGCAACAGGAGCTTTGCTTTTCGTGTCACTAACTACCTCTGCATTTGCATTACTTACAGGTGTTATAACTTCAACTTCTTTTTTAGGCTCTTCTGTTTTTACAACCTCAACTGGCTTTACTTCCTCTACCTTTGCCACAATTTCTTTTACCTTTTTTGGTTCTTCTTTCTTTGCAACTTCAACCACTTTTTTTGTCTCCTCTTTTGCAATTTCCTTCTTAGGTTCAATAACCTTTGGCGTTTCTGTTTTAACGACTTCAGCAACTTTTTTCGGCTCTTCCTTTTTTACAACCTCAACTGGTTTTACTTCCTCTACTTTTGCTACAACTTCTTTTGTTTTCTTTGGTTCTACTTTCTTTATTGATTCAATATCCTTTTGAGGTTCAATTGATTTGGGCGTTTCTGTTTTAACGACCTCTACTTCTTTTTTTGGCTCCTCTTTCTTTGTAACCTCAGCAACTTTTTTAGGCTCTTCTTTTACAATCTCTTTTTTTGGTTCAACAGCTTTCGGCACTTCAGATTTCACTACTTCAGCAACTTTCTTAGGTTCTTCTTTTACAATGTCTTTTTGGGTTTCGGCTGGCTTTGCGATTTCCGTTTTCGCTACTTCCACTTCTTTTTTTGGTTGACTTCCAGCCTTTGGTGTATAATAAATGTAAAAGCCTTGCACTTCCTTATAACTAGGGCTTGCTGCATCTTGACTGCATTGGCAAATATTTTTATAGGTTGTGTTTGTTTGAAAAAATTCTGGATAGGTGGGCATTAAATTCTCCCAACGTTCTTGGTTATACGACTCGCGATTCTCGATTTCTGAAGTTGAACTTTCAGAAAAAACTAGGACTATTTGTTGAATAGCAAATGATTTGATAGAGTCGCCGGATGATGTTGCTTTAATAGGCTCGGTTCCTCTTTTAGATCGTATAAACACATAGTTACTTCCGCTTGATTTGTATGGTGTTGACGTTGAATCCATACTAAAATTTAGATCATAAAAAGAAGGCTCTTGACCAAAAACTAAATTACTAGATATAATGCATGCGATTGCAAAAATTGCTTTTAATGATTTCATACGTTTTGTTTTTTTATTTGAGTCGTAAAAATTACATAATTCATTTTATTAAAAAAAATATTTTTGCAAAACATGCGTTCAATGATTGTAAAATCTAATTCCCGCCAATGTGTAGAAAAAAACTTTTATTAAAGATTACACTAATACACATGTCAAATAGCAACTAAACTAAAAAGTCTGCGAATATTAAAGCAAAAAAAGTCTTCATTTCCTTGACACAATAAATAAAAAACAATACCGTTATGAGTATTATTAACCACATAAATTATTCTATGCAAAAAACTTTTACTCTTGTTTCTTCTACATTACAATCTACAAAAAACAAGCAACAATGCGTTAAGCATGTTGTCGATAATGAGCCTTCAGACTCGCTTATTCAGAATATCCTTAATTATTCAAAATCTTTAAAAATTCATAAATCACCAACGATTGGTTTTATTGAAATAATAGGATCCTAAGCCAAAATACAAGGCTATTTACTGTGTATTGCAGGTGCTTTTTGTAAAAACTGTTTGATTACACATAATTTAATTTGTGTAGTGCCGATATTCCCTTATTTTTGTGTTCTACATTATTTAACGACAATGGCTCAATTCGAATTAACAATGCCCAAAATGGGTGAGAGTGTTGCAGAAGCAACTATTATTAAATGGACTAAAAACGAAGGCGATTCAATTAAAATTGATGAAACTGTTTTAGAAATTGCTACAGATAAAGTAGACTCTGAAATTCCATCACCATTTGAAGGAACGCTTATAAAAAAATTATTTAACGAAAATGACGTTGTTCAAGTAGGTGCTGTTATTGCAATAATATCATCAGACGCTAATGCTTCTGTTGCTGAAACTCCTAAAGCAGCCGCTCCAACAACACAAACAACATCTGTAGCTGCTAGTTCAGTTTCTGCACCTGTAGCTGAAACCGTTGATTTTTCAAACTCAGATAAATTCTATTCTCCATTAGTAAAAAGTATTGCTAAGGAAGAAGGTATTTCATTATCAGAATTAGATTCGATAAAAGGAACAGGCCAAGAGGGTCGTGTTACAAAAGCTGATATTTTAGCATATTTACCAAATAGAAATAAACAAACATCAGCTCCTGTTGCTGAAGAAATTAAAGTTGCTACTCCTGCAGCATCTGTTTCTAAATCAACAGTGGGTGTTCAGGATCATACGATTTTAGTACAAAGACCAGCGGTATCTGTTGGTGGAGGAGACGAAATTATTGAAATGGATCGCATGCGTAAAATCATTGCCGATAACATGGTAATGAGTAAGCATGTTTCTCCACATGTAACTTCTTTTGTAGAAGCTGACGTTACTAATTTAGTTCAATGGAGAGATCGTGTTAAAAAAGATTTTGAAAAAAGAGAAGGAGAAAAAATTACGTTTACTCCATTATTCATTGAATGTGTAGCAAAAGCTATCAAAGATTTTCCAATGATAAATGTTTCTGTTGATCAAACAGGAACAAAAATTATTAAACGTAAAAATATCAATATTGGTATGGCAGCAGCCTTGCCAACAGGAAATTTAATTGTACCTGTTATTAAAAATGCAGATCAAAAAAACTTAGTTGGTATCACAAAAAATGTAAATGATTTAGCAACACGAGCACGTGCTAATAAATTAGCTCCAGATGAAATTCAAGGAGGAACGTTTACATTAACAAATGTAGGTGGTTTTGGTAATGTAATGGGAACGCCAATCATTTTACAACCACAAGTTGCAATTTTAGCGGTGGGAACCATTAAAAAGAAACCTGCTGTGATTGAAACGCCACAGGGCGATGTGATCGCTATTAGACACTTTATGTTTTTATCCTTGTCATACGATCACAGAGTGGTTGACGGTTCATTAGGCGGAAGCTTCTTGCGTAAAGTTGCTGATTATATGGAAAACTGGGACACCACTAGAAATGATTAATTAAAAAGAAGATAACATTTTAACCCCCTTTTAGGGGGTTTTTTGTTAAAAAATTTTTTTATTTATACAGAATACTAATTTTGTATACGTATAAATAATTTTAAAATGAAAGAATCGTTTTTTGCTTTAATCATCATCTTGTCTTCTTTTTTAGATTGTTCGTCGCAACAAAATAAATCTTCATACGCATCGTATTTTAGAGAAGGTTCCATTTTACTTTCGGAAGAAGACTATGAGAATGCCCTTATTAATTTTGAAAAGGCTTATCAAATAGATTCCTCTTCAGCTAATATTAATTATCAAATTGGTTTTTGTTTTTTACAGTCACACACCAAAAAATCCTTTGCAGAAAGGTATTTTGCAAAATCAATCAAAGACATCAATTCAAATTTTAGTCAAGATGAAACTCAAGAGAGAAGTGCGCCTCCATTAGCACTCTTGTATTATGGTCGTGCTTTACATATCAATTATAAATTTAAAGAAGCATTGATACATTTCCAATTATTTAAATCTATCTATGCCAAACATCAGTCACAACAACAAATAGTTGATTTTTATGAAAAACAAACGTTGTATGCTATCGATAAAACTGCCGTGCCTTTATCAGCCAATATCGAAAAAATAATGGACAGCACATCAAAAGAGTATGAAACCTTTGATGCCTTATCAGATGTGGATGACAAAACCATTATTTACACGATAACCAAAAACATGTCAATGAACGATTATGAAGTATATCTAAATCAGGATAGTGAAACGGTTTTTGTTTCTTATAAAGATCTGAATGGAAAATGGATTTCAGCAGGTGCCTCTCAAAAAGAGGTAACTTCAAAGGTCGCTCATTTAAAACAAGAGAAGAAAAGCACCATTCAATTAAAAGCACTAAGCGAAAAAAATGACAACTTATATTACAATATGTGGGATGGATTTACTTGGGGACCTTTACAGGAATTTGGATCGGATGTTAATACACCATTTTGGGAAGGTCAAGGTTATTTAAATCCAACTGGCAACATGCTCTATTTTGTTTCTGATAGACCCGGTGGCTTTGGTGGGCGGGATATTTACCGCTGTGTTAAATTACCAAATGGCAACTGGAGTAAAGCCTTAAATTTAGGTCCTACAATTAACACTAAATACGATGAAGGCGGGCCTTATGTTCATCCTGATGGTCTCACTTTTGTGTTTACATCTCAAGGACATCAAACTATGGGAGGGCATGATATCTTTTTTTCAATTATTGACTCTGAGAAGAATTTTTCAATTGTTGAAAATATGGGGTTTCCAATAAATACAACCGACGATGATGTATTTTTTGTAAGCTCTTCAGATGGGAAATCTATTTATTTTTCATCATCTAAAAATAGTGATTTAGAAAAAAAAGACGTTTATAAAATGGTAATATCGTCGCATCATAATGAGCCGATTGCTTTTTGTAAAGGTTTAGTGATTGCAGAAAAAGGAAAATCATTACCTGAAAATATTGTAATCCTTGTGTCGGATAGAGAAAATGGAAAAATTATTGGCACCTATCGGCCTAAAAAAAACGGAACGTATATTACTGTGTTAACACCTAATAAACATTATGTGTTTTCTTATCAAGTAAATGGAGAAGAATTTTGTAATGAAAAAATATTCATAAGTCCAGAACACAATTATCAACTTACGAAACAAGAAATTGATTTAGAAACAATAACTGTATTTGATTCAAAAAAAATACAGACCTATCCTAAATAAAAAAGCCCTATTGATAGGGCTTTTTTATTTATACAACTAACTTTTTATACCTAGGCCTTTTTGGCTCTACGTTACCTAATCGCTTTTTACGATTCTCTTCATATTCACTGTAACCACCTTCAAACCAATACACAGAGCTATCCCCTTCAAATGCTAAAATGTGAGTACACACTCTATCTAAAAACCATCTATCGTGACTAATAATAACA
>JBILCJ010000140.1:0-6121 GCA_044353195.1 Bacteroidia bacterium
GTTATTGATTTATATGTTTAACTATTAATGCGCTGTTGGTAAATCAGCACTTGGATTAGCGCTTGCTGGCACAACGATGTCAGCTTTGATGTAAATAATTTTTGTACTTGGTTCACAATTCGTAACAATAGAAATAGATTTTTCAACTAATCCAGATTTACCTTCACTACTAAATACAACATTGATTTTTTCTTCTTCTCCTGGTAAAATTGGTTTTTTTGGAAATTCAGGAACAGTGCAACCACAGCTGCCACTCGCTGAAGAAATTATTAAACTGTTCCCACCAGTGTTTTTGAATTTGAAACTGTAAGAAACTTTTTCTCCTTGTGTGATTCTTCCAAAATCATGTGATTCTTCCTCAAATTTTATTTCTGGTAATTCAGTATTTGATTTCCCGTCTGCGGAGTTTGTGTTTTGAATATCATTGGTAGATATTTCTTTACTACCACTTTGTTGGCAAGCTGATGAAATCATTAAGCAGGTTGCCACAATGTATAACTGTATTTTATTCATAGGTTTAAAATCAATTAATGAGATTCAAATTTAAGGTTTTATTCTTTATTATTCACTTTAATCAAGTATAAATTAGTATTCATTCAGATTCAATGAGTCTCTGTTTTTTATAATTCTTTTGTTTTTTATTTTCCTAGCCAATTAGTTAAAATAGTTTCACCAAAGGTTGAAAGTATAGACTCTGGGTGAAATTGAACACCTCGAACATTAAAGGTTGTATGTTTCAAACCCATGATGTATCCTTGTTCATCGATGGCAGTTATCAATAGTTCTTCGGGAAGTTCTTGTTCATCTACAACCCACGAATGGTAGCGTCCAACTGTAAAAGTGCGGGGACAGTTATTAAAAATAGAATCGTTAGTAATAATTTTAATTGGAGTTGCTATTCCATGGCATACAGGATTTATATTCTTTAATTTTGCTCCAAATGATTCGCCAATACCTTGAAGTCCTAAACACACACCGAGTATGTCTTTAGAGTCACCATACTTTTTGATTACTTCAATCATGATGCCTGCATCTTTTGGTAATCCGGGGCCTGGCGACAATAAAATTTTATCGTACGAAGAAACTGCCGCTAATTCAATTTTATCGTTTTGTACAACATCAAATTCGATGTTACTTACCTTTTCAACTAAATGAACCAGATTGTATGTGAAGCTATCGTAATTATCGAGTATTAATAATTTCATTTAATATGCATGAAGTGACATTAAACGTAGCCTAGTTCCCTTCCATTAAACCTCTACCTGTTTTTTGGATTAAGTTGTCGCGTTTTAGATCTACAATAATTTTATCTAAAATACCATTGATAAACGTTTTACTATTTGGCGTGCTGTATTCTTTCGAAATGTCAATGTATTCATTTAAAGAAACTTTCACAGGAACATTACTGATATGTAAAAACTCTGTGATAGCCATTTTCATTAATAAAACATCCATAGAAGCAATACGATCTAATTCCCAATTTTTAGTTTTATCGTCAATTAATTTTTCATAATCTTTATCGCCGGCAATTGTTTTTAAAAATAAAGTTGAGATAAATTTTTTATCATCTTCAGCATCTTTAAATAATGGGGTTAATTTAAATTCACCATTAAAATTTTCGAATGTTCTTGAAATCATTGAAAAAGCACCAAATGTATCATCTGCCCAATGGATATTTTTTTCTTCAAAAATATAATTAACTAATTCGTGCTCGTACAAAAATTCCGTTGCAACACTTATCAAAAACTGTTTATCTTCTTTTAAAGATGGAGTAGAAGATGACATATAGTTTTTATATAAATCTGTGGCTCTTAGTTCTAAAAATAATTTACGCACTAAATCAAAATCTTCTTGCCACGAAATTTTTCTATTTAGAATTTCTTTTTTAACGTCTTGGCTATTTGCCAATGAAACTAAAATTGAATTTTTTAAGAAACGATCATTAGGTTCTAAATCTTCTTTTGTAGGTAAACGCTTGTTTTTGTTTTCTTCAGAAATTAAATGAGCAACATGATGAATGTCTGTAAATAGTACTAATACATAAATATATAAATCGTAAATTTTATCTAAACTTTTAAAAAGTTCTTTTTCGTAAAACAGAACATTGGGCTTATCTTGTTGGTAATAAGAATACAAGAGTTGCATTGTTTTTATTCGAAGGTAGCGGCGGTTTAACATAAAAGAACGAATTTTCAGTTTTAAATTATAATTATAGAATAGTTAATCGTATTCACTTTTTTTAGACTATTTATTTTGTTAAAGCATTTCATGTTATTTATTCATGTTTACTCTATTTCAGGCTGCTAAATTATGCTTATTTTATTGATAAAATAATTTTTTAATTAAAATCATTGATTAAATTTGAATTGTGTTTTTTAAAAACCTTCTCACATATTTATTATTATTACCTGTTTACCTGCTAAATGCTCAAAATGGGTTTACGGGTTCGAAAAATTATTATATTAAAGTTGCGCCAACCCAAGGTTTTATATTAGAGCATCGAAGTACCATAGGGCATTTAGTAAAGGGCTATATTACTGGTATTGGTTTAGATTATGTAAAACCAACTTACGGTAACAAGAAATGGCATAAAGAGAATAATATGCCTGAAGTAGGTTTAAGTTTTAATTTTATTGATTTTGCCAATCCAAAACAGTTAGGATATTGTTATGGTTTATCTCCATTTATTGATATTCCACTTAATCAATCTCAAAAAAAAACACGTTTACACATGCGTATTACGTGGGGGGCTTGTTATTTAACTAAACAGTACGATGTTCAATCTAACAGAAAGAATATCGCTATTGGGAGCGGATTAAACACCTACGTGCAATGGAAATGGTTTTGGCATGTTAATTTAAATAAGCAATTAAGACTTGAACCAGGCTTTTCATTTGCTCATGCCTCTAATGGCAGAGCAGTTGTTCCGAACTTAGGATTAAATGTTGTTTCATTAAATTTAGGTTTGACATTCAAATTAAAAAATGAAGTTGTTGAAAATGTAAAATTGGATACAACTGAAGTATGGGGAAACAAGCATGAAATTTTGATTTGGGATGCTGTTGGATTTAATGAACATGAGCCACCGAATGGTCAAAAGTATATAGCTAATACATTTGGTGTTAATTATTATTATAACAGGAGTAACAAACATAAGTTTGGTTTTGGTTTTGATGTAAGCTATGATACACAAAATGAATATCATTTGGAAACCTCTGGAAATCCATCAAATGGTTGGACTGATTTATTACAATTAGGTCCTAAACTTTGTTATGCCTATAATATTGGAAGAGTGAGTCTGCCAATAGAAATGGGGTATTACGCCATTTCTAAACCAAAAGAGGATGGTCCTATTTTTCATAGAATTGGAATTAGGTATTTTTGTGAAAATGGAATCATGTTTAATTTCACCTTAAAATCTCATTGGGCGGTGGCATCTCACTTTGATTATGGAATTGGTTATCGTTTTAAACTTAAAAAGAAACAAGTAAATGAAAACTAAATTATTGTTATCTATCGTTTTAGGATTTGCGTTCTTTTCTTGTAAGAAAGAAAATTGTTTTGACTGTATAAAATCCACAGGAAAAATTATTACTCAAGAGAGAAATTTGAATTCGTTTAAATCAATCTTTATTGAAGATAAAATAGATGTATATATTACCCAAGATTCTATTTTTAAAGTTGAAGTAGAAGCTGGAAAAAATCTACAATCCCTTATTAAAACAAAAGTAGATGGAGAGACATTACGCATACAGAATGACAATAAATGCAATTGGGTAAGAGGCTACAAACATAGTATCAAGGTGTTTATTCATGCTCCTTATTTTAATTTTATTGAAAACGCAGGCGTTGGAACAATAGAATCAATAAATACAATTTCACAAACGGAATTATCTATAAGAACCAGTAATTCTGGTGATTTAAAGATGAAAGTTAATACAAATAAACTTAAGGTTAGCACACATGGTAATGGCGATGTTTATTTAACAGGAAACACTGTTAAATTAGAAAGTAGTTGTGTCGGTACCAATTTTTTATTTGGAAATGGTTTACTTATTTCAAATTATGCCTATGTATATACAGCTTCTATAGGAAATTCTTATGTCATAGCCCCCGAAAATGGTTTAATGGATGTGCAAATAGCCCGAGATGGAAATGTGTACTATAAAGGAAATCCCAGTCAAATCAATTTGAATCGCATCGGTAAGGGAGATTTGATTAAAGAATAAAACGTTTCACATACTTTTTTAATTATAAATACGTTTACTATTTCAATGAAATTCAATTACCAAATATATTTATGTTTTGTTATTATATCTAATGCATTTGCGCAAGCAGATTATGTTAATGATAATGTCATGCGTTATTCGGACTGGACTTATCAGCCATCTATTTTATCTGTGCAACTGCATGAATCTTCCTTTGATGCCAACCCAGCAGTTTTAGAATTAAATAGTGGTAATGTGCTTGAATTAAGTTTTGATGATTTAGATTTTGATAAAAAAAATTATACGATTAGTTTCGAGCATTGCACAGCCAATTGGGAACCTTCTAACTTAATGCAATCAGAATTTATAAATGGTTTTTTTGAAGCTAATATTTTAAACTTTTCGTTTTCAACGAATACCATTCAAAAGTACACGCATTATTCCATCACCTTTCCACAGGCCAATATTAATTTTACTAAATCAGGAAATTACATTGTTTATGTTTATCAAGATAATGACAAAGAAAAACTAGTATTAACTAAACGTTTTATGATTTATGAAAATAAAGTCACTGTATTATCCACACTTAATCAAGCAATTGGGAATGATGAACAATATGAAAAACAACACATCGATTTTTCTCTCGTAAACTCAGGATATGAATTAACAAATCCATTTACCGATTTAAAAATTGTGATTACTCAAAATAATCGATGGGATAATGCCATCAATGATATTAAACCAACATTTGTAGAACCAACTAAATTAACTTATTCGTTAGATGATAAATCAACCTTTAATGGAGGGAATGAGTTTAGATTTTTTGACACGCGTTCTTTAAGAACCTACACAGAAAGAGTGAATCTAATATATAGAGATAGTGTTTCAAAGTATCATATTGAATTAAAAACGGATGAATTAAAAACATTTAAAAATTATTCTTTCTATAATGATATCAATGGAAGTTATTTAATAAAAAACAAAGACATGGTTGGTAACCCTGATATCGAAGCAGATTACGCTTGGGTGCATTTCTTTTTTCCGTATGATAACGCTCAGAGTGAAGGAAATTTTTATGTACTAGGGAAATTAACCGAATGGAAAACGAATCATACCAATCGACTCACTTATAATTATAAAAAATTAGGTTACGAAGGAAAACTATATTTGAAGCAAGGCTATTATAATTATAGCTATGTATTCTTATCAGATCATAAAAAAGGCGGTGATCAAACTTTAACAGAAGGAAACCATTGGGAAACAGAAAATGATTATAGTATTTATGTTTATCATCGACAACGAGGCTCCTATTACGATCAATTAATTGCCGTAAAAAGATTAAATTCAATGCGTAAATAAAATCAACCTATTTTTACAAATCATGAAGTCTGAAGATAATTATATCGAGATAAATAAAGAAACATGGAATAAAAAAACTGATGTACATGTTGGGTCAGATTTTTATGATATGCCTGGATTTTTAAATGGCAACAGTTCTTTAAATGAAATTGAGCTAAATTTGCTTGGTGATATTAATGGTAAACGAGTTTTGCATCTCCAATGCCATTTTGGGCAAGATACGATGTCTTTGGAGCGATTGGGAGCTAGCGTTGTTGGAATTGATTTATCAGAAAAGGCCATTGAAAAAGCAAATGAGATTGCAAAACAAATTAACAGCCAAGCCACATTTATGTGTTGTAACATTTATGATTTACCAAATCATTTACACGAACAGTTTGATATCGTTTTCACAAGTTATGGAACCATTGGTTGGTTGCCTGATATGGATAAATGGGCCGATATAGTTTCTCGATTTTTAAAGCCACATGGGCAGTTTGTATTTGTTGAATTTCATCCTGTTGTTTGGATGTTTGATGATGCTTTTGAAAAAGTGGGCTATGATTATTTTAATA
>JBILCJ010000084.1:0-8956 GCA_044353195.1 Bacteroidia bacterium
TAATACTGGTGCTTACACAGAAACTGTAAACGGAACGTATGCCGACAAATCTGCTCCGATTGTTCAGACTTCTGTCAATTGGAATCACTCCATGTCAGAAGTGGTCAACGCCTTATTAAAAAAAGGATTAGTTTTAAATGCGTTGGAAGAATACGATTATTCTCCTTATAATTGTTTTGAAAATACCATTGAAATTGAACCTAAGAAATACCGCATAAAACACATTGATAAAAAAATACCAATGGTGTATGCACTGGTTGCAACAAAAAAATAAAAACTGATATTTAACGATTTATAACATGATAATTAGAAGTAAAGCTCCATTACGGATTGGTTTAGCAGGAGGCGGAACAGATGTTTCACCTTATAGTGATATTTTTGGAGGAGCTATTTTAAATGCAACTATTGATTTATACGCCTACGCAAGTTTAGAGCCATTAACAAATAATACCATTGAATTTTGTATTGATGGCACTGGTAAATGCGTAATTCTCAATTCTGAAAAAGAATTAGCCTTAGTTGAAGGGTTTGAATTATTTATTGGTGTATACAATCGCATTGTAAAACAATTTAATCTGCCGGCTCTTTCATTTCGATTAACTTCATACATAGAGGCACCTCAAGGTTCTGGATTAGGAACATCCTCAACCATCGTTGTTTCGTTAATTGGTGCTTTTGTAGAATGGTTTAAATTACCTTTAGGTAAATATGATATTGCACATTTAGCTTATGAAATCGAACGAAAAGATTTAAACATGAGTGGCGGTAAACAAGATCAATATGCGGCTACTTTTGGAGGAATTAATTTTATGGAGTTTTTAGCAAACGATAAAGTCATTGTTAATCCATTGCAATTAAAAGATGAAGTGTTGTACGAATTAGAATTTAATTTATTACTTTATTTTACCGCTACACAAAGGCTTTCGGCTACCATCATTAATGAGCAAGTGAAAAATGTGAATGATAAAAATGAAAAGTCTGTTGATGCAATGCATAATTTAAAAGAGCAAGCGCAACAAATGAAAGATAGTTTACTGCGTGGCGATCTAAATAAAATTGGTGAAATTCTTCATTATGGCTGGACAAATAAGAAACAAATTGCACATTCAATTAGTAATTCATTAATCGATAATGTTTACGAAACAGCCTTAAAATCGGGAGCTACAGGAGGTAAAATATCTGGAGCTGGTGGTGGTGGATTTATGTTTTTTTATTGCCCCGGCGTTACAAAAATAAAAATTGCAAAAGCCATAGAAAATCTTGGCGGGAATGTACAATCTTTTAAATTCACACAACAAGGTCTTACAACGTGGACTAGTTTGTAGTTTCTTAAACTAAAAATGGATTATGTGATTTTTCAAAACCAATTGTAGTTGATTGTCCATGTCCGTTATACACTTTCATATCATCTCCTAAGTTAAATAGTTTGTTTTTGATTGATGAAATGAGATCATCCATATTGCCCATCGGTAAATCTGTTCTGCCAATGCTACCATAAAATAAAACATCGCCCGCAATCATAAATTTTTGTTCTACATTATAAAATGTAATACTTCCAGGAGAATGGCCAGGAGTGTGTATAGTTTGTAGTTTCGAATTACCAAATTCAATCACATCGCCTTCTTTTAAATACGTTTCGGGCATTGGACTTTGTTGAGCAGGTAAGCCGTACATTGTTGCACTTGACAAATGTTTCTCAATAAAATACACATCATTTTGATGAACTTCTGGTAAAAGTCCATATGTATTAAATACATATTTATTTCCATTGATATGATCAATGTGCCCATGTGTTAAAATTAATCGCTTAACAATTAAGTTGTTTTCAGATATAAAATCACTTAATTTTTTATCCTCACTTGCCGTATTATTTCCCGGGTCTATTATCACACATTCCTTTGTTTCATCGTATAATACATAGGTGTTTTCTTGAAATGGACCGAATACAAAACTGCAAATTGTTATCATAGTTTTTTTAAATTTTATTTGCTAAATTTAGGGCTTATTATCAAATTTCCTGTGAAAAAAAATCTTGCCATAATTTTATGTGTCTTTTTTACAAAAGTACTTTTTTCACAATTTTATTATGGGTCACAACTTGATTTTGGAAAAAATCGCATGCAATACCAAACGTTTGATTGGACGTATTATGATTTCGAACGGTTTAGAGTGTATTTATACGAAGGTGGACAAGAAATTGCACGCTATGCTGCAACATCAGTCAATAGACAATTACCTGTTATTGAGAAACGCCTCGATTTTCAGTTAGAAGACAAATTAGATGTCATAGTCTATAATAATCAAAATGATTTTAAACAATCTAATATTGGATTAGCAACCGATGAAAATGGAAACATAGGAGGTGTAACACGAATTATTGGAGATAAAATATTTTTATATTTCACAGGTTCGCATTATGATTTAGATAAGCAGATTAGAGCAGCCTTAGCTGAATTAATTATTGATAAAATGATGTATGGTGGCAGAACACGTGATGTTGTGAGGAATTCAACATTATTAGTATTGCCCGATTGGTTTAAGAATGGATTAATTGCTTATATTTCTGAAGGTTGGAACACCACTATTGACAACAGTGTGATGGATGCTGTTTTAAATGATCGCTTTTATAAGTTTAATAAATTAACAGGAAAAGAAGCAGTATTGGCTGGACATGCCATGTGGTATTATGTGGCTGATACTTATGGCGAAGCTGTCATTCCTAGTTTATTGTATATGACTAAAGTGAGTCGCAATGCCAACAACGCATTTATTTATGTATTAGGTACCTCCATTGAAAATTTAACGTTCGATTTTTCAACCTTATTATCTAAACGGTATTTTGATTTCAAAGATACGACTCGGAAAAATCCAAACCTTACTTCTGTTTTGCAACATCAAAAAAAATCAAGACATTATTATCAATTAAAAGTGAGTGGTGATGGTCAAAAAATAATTTATGCAACAAGTGAATTAGGTCAATATAAAGTTTGGTTGAATACCATTGGTGAAAAAAAGACTAAACGCCTCATAAAATTATTTCCAAAACTTGAACGATTGGATGATAATAGTTACCCATTAATTGCATGGCATCCTAATAGTACCGTTATTGCTATGATTTATGAATATAAAAACATCTTGAAAATTCACACCTATGATACAGAAACAAAAGAACATTTTAAACGACCAATTACTGGATTTGAAAAAATAAATAGTTTTGCTTTTTCTCATGATGGTAAGCGCTTGGCTATGAGTGCGGTGAAAAAAGGGAAAGGTCAATCGGATGTTTTTATTTTCTCATTAAATGCCGGTGGCATAGAACAGATTACCAATGATGCATGGGATGATAACAATCCTATTTTTATTAATAATTCAAAAGGTATTGTATTTGAATCTAATAGAACGCATGATACGATAAAAGGAAATGAAGACGCTAAATTGAATTTTAAATTTTCTAGAAACAACGATTTGTTTGTTTATAATACTCAAACAAAATCGGCCTATTTGAATCGAATAACACATACTCCCGGTATCAATGAAATTAAGCCGCAAGAATACAGTCACGGCGTTGTTTCTTTTTTAAGTGATTCTAATGGCATATACAACAGATTTGTTGGTGTCATGGATAGCGCTATTTCATTTATTGATACTGTTGAGCATTACCGTTTTTTTTATAAGACAAAATCCATCAGTAATAATCTGAAAAATTGTGAAGACCATCACATTAATTCTTCATTTACAAAACTTGCTGAAATTACCATTGAAAATAATCAAGAAAAATTGACCGTGAGTGACTTAATAAATCCAACCGTTTTGCTGTCACAAAAACTGTCTGACACTTGGTTTAGAGGCACACCCAAATCACCATTGTCTGAACCTGATAAATTAAAAATTGTAAATCCAATTAGAAACGAAGATTTATATACACCTCAAAAAACTGATCCTGAACCAACAACCAATCAAGGAGTAGATATTGATAATTACACCATTGGTGCTGATAAAAAAACAGATACTTCTGGTCCTATCATTAATAACGAACCGGTAAAGCAATTCAAACAAAATAGTTTTTTAATTAAAGAGAATAGCCCGAAAGATCAAAAGCAAGCATTTACTGATGAACTTCGTTTTCCAATTCAACAAAATTATTATACCAATTTTAAAACGGATCAAATCGTTTCGCAATTAGATAACTCTTTTCTTGCAACCAATTACCAAAGGTTTACAGGTGGCGGAAGTCCTATTTATTTAAACCCTGGATTAAACGCATTATTTAAAGTTGGATTAAGTGATTTGTTTGAAGATAAACGAATCGTTGCAGGATTCAGAATTGCAGGGTCTTTAGACAATGAATATTTGTTAAGTTGGGAAAATAGAATTTATAAAATAGATCGGCAACTAGTATTGCATCGTCAGTCGTTTTTAAAAGTAAATGGTTACTCTGGCATTTCTAAAGTACAAACTCATGATGCCCGCTATACGTGGAAGTTACCATTTAGTGAAGTGTCTGCCACTAAATTTTCATTATTATTCCGAAATGACAGAACAGTTTTTGCATCAGTAAGTGATGTGAGTTTAGCAAAACCTCATGCTTATGATAATTACGGTGGATCAAAATTGGAATACATTTTTGATAATTCAAGAAAACGTGGATTGAACCTATATAACGGTACACGTTTCAAAATGTGGGCAGAGTATTGGAGGTTAATTAAATCAGAGCAACACGATTTAGTGACGCTAGGATTTGATTTTCGAAATTATAAAAAATTGCATAGAGATTTAATTTGGTGTAATCGTCTTGCTGGTGCAACATCTTTAGGAACGGATAAATTAATTTATTACTTAGGAGGCGTTGATAATTGGGTGAATCCGAAATTTGACCAATCCATTAATATTGTAAATCCAACACAATATCAATTTCAAACGCTGGCAACTAATTTAAGAGGCTTCAAACAAAATACACGCAATGGAAATAATTTTGTTGTTTACAATAGTGAAATACGTTGTCCTATATTTAAATACTTACTAAATACACCCATCAAATCTGATTTTATTAATAATTTTCAAATCATTGGTTTTGCTGATGTTGGCATGGCTTGGTATGGAAAAAATCCTTACAGTGATGAAAACGTTTTAAATAAAAATGTCTTCTCTGGAAATCCAATTACATTAACAATCTACAATCAAAAAGAACCCATTGTTGGCGGATATGGATTTGGCTTACGTTCTCGTTTAGTTGGTTATTTTATTCGCTTAGATTTTGCTTGGGGGGTTGATGATAAAACAAAGCAAAAAGGCATGACTTATTTATCATTATCAACTGACTTTTAAATGAGCATTTAAAAAAAAGATGATGCAAACTAAAAAAAATATGGATGGATCAATCGTATTAATTTTATTGACCTTAGGCTTAGCTGCTGGTTTTTTGAGTGGCTTAGTTGGTATTGGAGGAGGTATAATCATTGTGCCTGTATTGGTTTATTTCTTGGGCTTTTCACAGCATCAAGCACAAGGTACAACGTTATTTATGTTTTTATTGCCAATTGGAATAATGGGTGTTTTAAATTATCATAAAGAAGGTTATGTAGATTATAAAACAGCACTCATTGTTTGCAGTACATTTGTTTTTGGCAGTTACTTTGGAAGTAAATTTGCTATTTCTTTAGATCAGAAAACGATTAAACAAATCTTCGGAATCATTTTGATTTTATTAGGAATAAAAATGGTTTTTTGGAAATAACATTACTCATTCCAAATTTGCCAAGCTTTATCTGCTTGTAGTTTCAGCATGTTTAAGCCATTCATAGTCATGCTTCCTTGTTCTTTTCCTTTTTTTAGAAAGATGGTCTCTTCAGGATTATAGATTAAGTCTACCAATAGATGCTCTGCAGTTAGAAATTCATAAGGTAGGTTTACACAATCATTGATTTGCGGAAACATCCCAATGGGCGTACATTGAATTATTAATTTAAAAGCATTTAATACATGATTATTTAAGTCTTCATAGTTGAAGTAATTTGATGCTTTTTTTTCACCTGAAGTCACAAAGTAATAATCGATGCCAATATTTTTTAAGGCGAAAGCAATGGCTTTCGATGCTCCACCGGTTCCTAATATTAAGGCTTGCTGATGAATGGGTTCTAAAAACGGTTTGATGCTTTGAGCGAAGCCATAGTAATCGGTATTAAATCCGATTAAATAAGGTGCATTGTTTTTCCAAATGACTTTTACGCAGTTTACAGCACCAATTTGTTTGGCTGTTTCATCTACTTCATCCAACAAGGGAATAATTGTTTCTTTGAAAGGCGTTGTAATATTTAATCCGCTGATATGATGATCAAAATTTTGATAAGTAGCATGACTTAGTTGTAATGCTGAAAATTTAGTTTCAAAATACGTTTTAGAAAATGAATGAGAAATGGAATGACCAATGAGACCGAATTTCATGGACCTAATCTCTTTCGTCTGTTATTTGATCTGCCTTAAATGGTTTTAAGTCAAAAACAAAAATGGGATCAGCAAGTGCCACGTTTGGTTTAAACGATTTTATGTCATAAGTCTGAATGCTACCATCTTTCATGAGCATAACCATTTTTACCATTTGTTTTTTTGTTTTATCAATGTAAAGTTTAACGGTGTGAAATTTCTTTTTTTCTGGTTTAACCGAAGGGAAAAGTGTAATCAAATGACACATAACTGCGCCAACTTTTTCTTCTTTATCATATTTATATTTAAATCCAGTTTCATACATCGTAAAAATTTTTGTTGGATTTAATTGATCTTCATTAGTACCATCAAAACTTTTAATAGTTACTTCGGAAGCATCTTTGTTATGTGCCCAAATCGTTTTGCCGTCGCATACGATTGTATTTCCTGGAATCTCTAATTTAAATTTATTGCCTTTTACTTGAACTTTTCCAGTTTGTTTTTCTAGTTGCTTTTTTTCTTTACTGGTAATGGTGAAAATATATTCAGATACAATGGATTTGTATGCTTTAGTCGTTTTACTTAAATCATCTAAGATTGGTTTTGCCTTCGGGTCTTGATCTTGAGCAAAAGCAAAATTAATAATGAAAAGAAATAGAGTTATAATGGCACTTAGTTTTTTCATAAGATTGTATTTAAAGTAAAGATAAAATAATGTCTAAACTATACTAGCTTGCAAAAATAGACATATTGTTTAATTGTGTTAAATAAATATGAGCTTTTTATTAATTTTCGAGGTATTTAAAGAAAAAATAAAATTTTAACTCAAATATTTTGTGGATATCAAAAAATGTATTAAATTTGCAATCCCAAATCGAAAGAGATGGTGTTGGTCCGGTAGTTCAGTTGGTTAGAATGCCGCCCTGTCACGGCGGAGGTCGCGGGTTCGAGTCCCGTCCGGACCGCAGAAATGCAAAGAAAAAGCCTTGTAAATCTTACAAGGCTTTTTTATTTATATAATCCGGGGGACAGTTTTTCGTCCTAAGTCACAATGCAATTTTTATTCATCTTTAGGTTGCCACATGATTTTGCCGGAATGATGATTGCTTCCTATCGCTAATTTATAGGTATATAAGCCAGCAGGCAATGAGGCTCCGCCATTTGATTTGCCATCCCAACTAAGTGAATGTTTTCCAGGAATGTTTAGTTTCGAAGGCAAGGTCGCTACTTCTTGTCCGTTAACGTTGTAAAATGAAACACTTACAAACTCAGTAGATTTTAGTTCGTATTGTATGGTTACAGTTTCATGAAATGGATTAGGAAAAATAGAAATTGAATTTGAAACAGCCTCGTTTTGTTTGATCCCAACAGGATTGTTTAATAAAGGATCGGCGGCTAATAATGCGCCAATATCAATTAACTCATCACCAGGTAAATAATTTGTCCACATGAGTCCGTCAAATAGCATTTCGTCGGCTGTTGATACTCCTGCATACACAGGTGTACTAACGGGAGCATCAGGATTTGCAGATGTATTATCAAAAAGATGAGTTCCTTTTAAGGTATAGCCATTTGGTATTTTTACCATTTTTGGAAACGTATAAAAACCTTGCCATTCAAAGTTCCATTTGTTTACGCGGCATAATGGAATGATGGTACTTCCATTTTGTGCGTAATTAATAATACTTGTACAAACTTTATGCGAATGAGGAAAAATGGAATACACTGAAATAGGCCCTGGTAAACCACCTGAAGTAGGATAATTAGCTGTCACTGTTTTTGTTGAATTTGCAGGAATATTAAAGGTCCAATTTTGAAGTGGGGTAGAGGCAATCATTTGCCTTACACCTGTTTGTCCAATTGGATAAAAGAATAATCGGATTTGTGTATTGTCTGTTTGACCTGCCGAACCTGCTGGATAATGCATTTGTAAAACGATTTTAGAACCAGCCTTGATATTAATTCCAAATTTTGTAGGGCCGGTATTCGGAAATACCGTTGGTGCAGATCCTGGCGCATAAGCTCCTAAACTGAAGTCTCCACTAATAGTGTAACAGCCGCCCGACAAATCAGTTGACGTTGTGCCAAGTGTATCAACATTGATAACTGCGTGATGCACAATGGCTGGATTTCCTGGTATGATTTCGTAAGCTTTTAAAATTCGTTTTTGTAATAAGCCAGTGGGTAATGAAAAACAAACGTATTTATCTGTTGTTGTTGCATTGCTTGTATACGTTGGTATCGTTAAAATTAAATCGGGTATTCCATTTAGTAAAGTGCTTGCATAGATTGGAGGTGCTGGTGCTAAGGTTGTATCACCCATCGTTGCTCCTGTGGCAATCCAATTTAAAATTTTATTTTTTTCTGATAATGGTAATATGCGTTCATGTGTAAATCTTGTGTACGTGGTATCTGGTGGCCAAGGTGGCATTTTTTCGTTAGTAATGTTATATTGAATAATACCTGTATGACTTGATATAGAGCCGTAATATGTTAAATAAGGATACGTTGTTCCAGCATGATGGCAAGAGCCACA
>JBILCJ010000242.1:0-2763 GCA_044353195.1 Bacteroidia bacterium
ATCAGCGTTGATATAATAATATGAGGTATCACTAAATGAATGAATTTGACGATGATACGGGATCCCATTAATTGGATTTCTTAACCATGAATCTGTGCTTTGACCGTAAAACAAAACATAATCGGTATTGTTAAAAATCCCATCATTTTCTCCTACAACTGAAACCGCATTTTCGGTTAAATCATCAAATTTAAAATCACTGTTTTTATCCGACATTAATTTTCCACCGTTTCCATAAATTTTTAGGTTACGAGGATCTATTGTTGATACATCTAAACCTAATTTTGTGAAAAAAGATTTGTCTAATTTGTAAACACCATTTTTTGTTACACCAATTTTATACCATTTTCCAGATGCTAAAACAGATACACTAACACTAGATGCCTTATTTGTTTTTTGATTAGATGGTTCGTTTTTGATTTTAGCAACTTCATTATAATCCCAAAATATGGTGTATGATTCAAGGTACTCATACACATTATTTGCGTTTAAACGAATTGGCATAATTTTCGCAAATTCTATTTTTTCATTTCTAGAGTATCCAATTTCTAATGTGATATCAAAATCGTTCGTTATGAAATTTTTGTAAGGTTCGATTTGAGCTTTTTCACTGCTACTTAAAGTTCTAATCTTTACGTTGGTTAATTTACAATTAGCAAGTTTACTGTTATTGATTGAATTTTTCTCGTAATAATAAGGAGCATTTTTCTTCGTTCCATCGAAATGACAGTTTTTTAGGAATAGGGTTGACTTTTCTAAACTTAAAGCTTCAGAATTTGATTTTGTGGAACCTAAACTTTGATTTTTTTGACTGTAACTAAAAAAAGAAAAAAACAGAAATAAAATAAAAGTCAGTATAGTATACGTTTTATTAAAAATAACCTTTTGCATATATGTTTACTAATTTAGATATTTAAACGGCAAAGAAAATAAATTATTGTTGTTAAAAAGTTTTATTTATTAAAATAATCTGTTATGTTTGTATTTAGGATTTAGCTTTTTAGTAAAATTAAAATATATGAGTAAGAAATTTTCATTTTTTGTTGTGGTCACTATCTTGTTAGGTATTGTTCCAGATTTGAAGGCGCAAGATCCTCAATTTACTCAATTCTATGCAAACCCAATCTATTTAAATCCTGCATTTGCTGGAACTGCTCGTTGTCCACGTATTTGTATGAATTATAGAAATCAATGGCCAAATATTTCAGGTACTTATGTTACCTACGCAGCTTCTTATGATCAACACATTGAAGCAATTAATGGAGGTATAGGCATTAATGTCATGCAAGATGATCAAGCTAGAGGAACATTAAAATCAACCTCTGTCAATTTAATGTATTCGTATTTATTGCCTGTTAATCGTGAATTTTCTTTAAAGTTTGGTTTGCAAGCTGGTTTTTTTCAAAAAGCATTAGATAAAACAAAATTGAATTTTGGCGACATGATTGATTCTCGTAGAGGTTTTGTTTGGAATACAAATGAGATCATTCCTCAAAATAGTAAAAGAGGTTTGGATTTTGGCGCAGGTATTTTAGGTTACAGCAAACGTTATTTCTTTGGTGCAGCATTTCACCACATTACTCAACCAGATGAAGGTATGTTAGGACCTTCAAAACTTCCAATGAAAATAACTGCCCATGGTGGAGCTATTATTCCTTTGGAACGAGGAAATGCATCTTATATTTCTCCAAATGTGTTATTTATGCAGCAACAAAACTTTACTCAATTAAATTTGGGGTTATATTTTGTAAAAAATAATTTTGTAGGTGGGGTTTGGTATCGTAATTCAGACGCTTTTATTGTTTTACTTGGCGTTCAAACCGACCATATGAAAATTGGTTACAGTTATGATGTCACGGTATCTAAACTATCAAGCAATACCGCTGGGTCTCATGAAGTATCTTTACAAATGCAATTTGAGTGCCGTCCTAAGAAAAAGAAGTATAGAACCATTAGTTGTCCATCTTTTTAAAATAATTTGTAACTTTTTAATAAAACTTTCGTTATAGCCTTAAATAAAATAAAAATTATGCAGTTTAAATTCGTTAAAAGTAAAAAAGCACTAGCAATTATATTATCTGTTTTAGCAGTTTCGTGTGCTAAAGAACGCTCTGGTGTAACTGGTTGGTCATACAACGAACCAGATAATGGTGGTTTTGAAAAAGTACCTTATGAAGAACAAGAAACTGGTCCAGGTCTTGTTTTAATTGAAGGTGGTTCATTTTCTATGGGTCGTTCAGAAATGGATGTGACCTACGAATGGAATAATGTTCCGCGTAGAGTTACTGTTTCTTCATTTTATATGGATGAAACCGAGGTTAGTAATTTTTCTTATTTAGAATATTTGTATTGGACAAACCGCGTATTCGGACCAACATTCCCAGATATCTATCAAAAAGCCTTACCTGATACTTTAGTTTGGCGTGAAAAATTAGCTTATAACGAGCCTTATGTAGAATATTACCTTCGCCACCCATCTTACCGTGATTACCCAGTAGTTGGTATTGATTGGTTGCAAGCTAATGAATTTTGTGCTTGGAGAACGGATCGTGTTAATGAATTTATTTTAATTCGTGAAGGATTATTAGAACACACACCTGTTTCAACGGATCAAGATTACTTTAGTACTGAGGCCTATTTATCTGGTAAATGGCAAGGGCAATTAAAACAAAAATTACCTTCTTTTAATAATGAAAGTCCAGAAAGAGATGTGAGAATGGAAGATGGCATTTTCTTACCAAAGTATAGACTACCAACAGAGGC
>JBILCJ010000050.1:0-12229 GCA_044353195.1 Bacteroidia bacterium
GTGAGCGTATCACCGACAGAAGAATTTACCCTTGGAATGGTCATGGCGTTCGTAATTCTGACGAAAAATACATTGGACAAATGAATGCTAATTTCATCAGAGGTAATGGTGACATGATGGGTAGTGCAGGGTTTTTAAATGACAATGCCGATGTAACTGCTCCTGTTTATTCTTATTGGCCAAATGATTACGGATTATATAATATGGCTGGTAACGTTTCTGAATGGGTAATGGACGTTTATAGAGCTTCAACGGCTCAAGATGCTGATGAATTCCGTCCATTCCGTGGTAACGTTTTTGTTACTCAAGTGAAAGATAGCGCTGCTGGTGGAATTTTAACAAATACTGAACAGCCAAATTGGCAAAAATTCAAACATAAAGTAAACGTACCTTCAGCTCACGGTGTGAGTGGAGAAACTACCGAAGTTGAGGATAGTGTTTTAACTACTTTAACTAAAGATCCTCAAGGATACGCAAATGCCCCAGCTGATGGAAAATCAAATATCCCTGGCCGTGTGGTTTGGAGAGAAGTTACTGCTGCAGTTTCATCAGATAACTTAGATGAGCGCAGAAATTATAAAACATCTGATTATATTAGTTATTTAGATGGTGACGTAAATTCTTCACTTTACTATGAAACAGGCGAAGATGCTTACGGAGATAAAGCTGATAAGTTAATGTATGAATATGCAAAAACGTCATTAATTAACGATAAGTCACGTGTTTATAAAGGTGGAAGTTGGAGAGACAGAGCTTATTGGTTGAATCCAGGTACGCGTAGATATTTAGACCAAAGACAAGCTACAGCTTATTTAGGTTTTAGATGTGCTATGGTAAGAGTCGGAAGTCCAGTTGGTTTAGGAAAATAATTCTGTTGAAAACTATATAGAAGCCCTTTCGAGAAATTGAAAGGGCTTTTTAATTTTATAGCATGAAAACATTTATTTCTATTTATGATTTATACACGCTGTTTATTAGCTGTAATCAAAAAATAACAACGGATACACGCCAAATAGAAAAAGGATCTATTTTTTTTGCATTAAAAGGCGATAATTTTGACGCTAATGAATTTGCTATTTCTGCCATTGAACAAGGTTGTTTATACGCAGTTGTAGATCAACCGAATTTTGCAAATGGAACATCGATTTTACTAGTTGAAGATGTTTTAAATACCCTTCAAAATCTTGCAAAAATGCATCGTAGCCATTTAAAAATCCCTGTAATTGGCATTACAGGAAGCAATGGAAAAACAACGAATAAAGAACTTATACACGCGGTACTTTCAAAGAAGTTTAACACCTATGCTACAAAGGGAAATCTGAATAATCATATTGGTGTTCCTCTTACAGTTTTAAAAATTCATAAAGAGCATGAGATTGCCATTGTAGAAATGGGAGCAAATCATCAAGGTGAAATTGCTATGTTGTCTGATATATGTGACCCGGATTTTGGATTAATTACAAATATTGGAAAGGCCCATTTAGAGGGTTTTGGCGGTGAGGAGGGAATAAAAATTGGGAAAAGTGAACTGTATAAATATATAGAAAAGAAAAATGGTAAAATCTTTATCAATGGAAACGATCCTGTTTTGATAGAGTTATCGAGGTCTATTGATAAAGTATATTTTGGAGAAAATAATACTTTTGATATTTATGGAGAATTAGCTAATAATAGTGAGTTTGTTGAACTTAAATGGAATACAACAGGCAACGCTTTAGATAACATGCCGTTGATTAGAACTCATTTATTTGGTCATTATAATTTTGTAAATGTCATATGCGCTATCTGTATCGGAAATTATTTTGGAGTTGAAAAACATTTGATTAATGAGGCAATTAGCAATTATTTACCTGAAATGAATCGTTCTCAAGTGAAAAAAACGAGCACCAACACTCTGATTTTAGATGCCTATAATGCGAATCCATCAAGTATGATGTTAACCATAAAACACTTTGTGCTTCAGCCTTTTCCAAATAAGTTTGTTGTATTAGGAGATATGTTTGAATTAGGTGATTACAGTTACCAAGAGCACAAGTTAATTTTAGATGAATTATTTAGTCATCCCGAAGTAAAGTGTTTGTTGGTAGGGACACATTTTAATCAGTTTAAAAATGATTATTTAGGATTCTCATTTTGCGAGAATATTAATCTTGCTCAAAATTTTATCGAAAATAATAAAATAGCTGAATTTACCATATTAATTAAGGGTTCTAGAGGTATTGCCCTCGAAAAATTAGTTCCATTACTTTAGTAAATAAATATGTTAAATGTTCTTGTTTCAATTTTTAATTTATTAAATTTGTGTTAAATGATGTTTAATTAATAAAATTTAAAACTATGAAGAAACAGTTACTTTTTGGTTTTGCAGCGCTAGCAGTTTTGTCTGGAAATGCTCAAAAATCAAGTAAAATGATTGCCAATCCTAAGGCAAAAAAAATGGATACTTTTAAAGCAATGCCAACAGCAGAAGCTAATTTTACATCACCATCATCTGCTGTAGCTGGTAAAGCGACGGCAGCACCTTACAAACGAATTGGTGGTTCTGCGAATGTATTAGGAGTTATTGTTACTGAGCAAAGAAATGTAAATCACATGGCTGCTACTAACACAACTGGTTTTATTCATAGAGCTGGAGCAACTACGATTGGTTCTTTAGGTTCAATTGGTAATACAGGTACGATCATGTATACATGGACAAATAATAATGGTACATCTTGGGATTCAACAGTCCTAGCTACTAGTGCAACGCAGTTTAATAGATATCCTACAGGTGCTATGTACAACCCAACTGGTAATACAAGTGCTTCAAATGTTTACGCAGTAGGTTCAGGTCCTTGGCATCCAGGTGCTAATTGGCAAGGAAACTTTTTTGCTTCTAAGCAATTAGGAACAGGCTATACAGCAACTCCAGGGTCTTCTGTTTATATGGATAATTTAGCATTGACTGGTTCTCAAAAAAAGAATGATTTTTCTCGAATTGAAATGCAAGTTACAAGTGATGGAGTGGCTCATGTTCTTGGTGGAATTTACACCGATGCTAACTCTACTACAGCTGCAGGTCAAGCATGGAGAGGCGCCATGATAAATAAAGGAACATTTAGTGCTGGTTCATTTACTTGGACACATGACTCATTAAAGCCAAATTTTAAAGTTGATTTAGCAGGCGATAGGCAAGCATACAGCTCATATCAACAAGCTTGGTCTGAAAATGGCCAAATTGGGTATGTTTATTTCTTTGGTGTTGATGCAAATGCATTGCCAAATACATCAATGAATTCTTTCCAACCTTATGTTTATAAGACAAGTAACGGTGGAACAACATGGGCACGTCATGCAGCATTATTTAATTTTACAACTTTACCAGCAGTTAACGGTCGAGTTATTGATTTAAATTCAGCAGGATTAGCGAAGCCTTTTATTGCTCCAGGTGAAGGAGCTTCTGGAACAGTTGATGTTGCAGGTAATTTACATTTATTTGTTTCAATGGGATCTGCTTATTCAGATAATATTGATAGCTTAGGTTACACTTATTCTCCTAATTATAATCAAGTTTGGAATTATTTATTTGATTTTAAAACAACATCAACTGGTTGGGATGCAATGATTGTTGACTCATTAAATTGTGCAGCTCCAGTAGCAGCAGAATCTAATTGGCCATCTTCAACTGGAAATATTACTTATGATGCTCGTTTGCAAATTTCTCGTACACCTGATGGAAAAAACATTTTCTACAGCTGGGCAGATAGCGATTCAAATATCGTGCAAGCTGCGGTTCCTCACGTAAGCACAAGTCCTGATATTTTCATGAAAGGTTACGATGTAACTACAAATAAAATGACTTGTAGAAAGAATATGACTTCTGGAAAAGTTGGTATCCAATATAGCGCTTTCTTCTTTTACGCTTCGCCAACCGTTGCTAAGCCAAACGCTTCAACTTATTTAATTCCAACTACAGTTACTCAAGGTGTTGGTGGCGTAAATAATGGCGATACTGAAGTAGATCATTATTATATTGATGATAATACATTCACTCAATCTGAGTTTACTGTAACAGTAAACGTACCAGGTTGTGTTACAGGCACTGGGGTTGGTGTTAAAGAAGAGTCAGCAATTGTTTCAAATTTAAATTTTTATCCAAATCCAGCTTCAACTAATGGTACAATAGAAGTTGTATTAGCAGAGAATGCAAAAATGGATATCGTTGTTTTAAACAGTGTTGGACAAACGGTTTACACAACATCAGCTAATGGTATAGCCGGAAGCAATAAAGTGAATGTAGACTTAAATAATTTAAGCAGTGGTTTATACTTCTATCAAGTAAAAATCGCTAACAGCAAATCTATTACTAAGAAATTTGTGGTAGGGAAATAATACTTTATTAAAAACATCAAAAAAAATCCATTCACAAAGTGAATGGATTTTTTTTGTAAAAAACTTTTTTTTATTTAAAAAAAGTGTATATTTGCACACTAAATTTTTAAATCTATATTTAGAAATTCGGGGTGTAGCGTAGCCCGGTATCGCGCCACGTTTGGGACGTGGAGGCCGTCAGTTCGAATCTGGCCACCCCGACAAAAAAGCCTTGTATTTACAAGGCTTTTTTTATTTAGTTTTTTCAATATATAGTATTATGTTTTTTTAGGAGATGTACTACCATGTCAAGTTAAAACATCTTATCTTAAATAAAACTATACAATCGGATTTTATGAAATTGAAGGATCTTCAATAGTGGATAGGTTGACTTGGAATTTAAATTGCGAGAAGAAAGTTATTGGTTCATTTATTCCGTTCAAATCACTGGGTTCAATTAATAAAAAAAAGACACGT
The DNA here is from genome assembly GCA_044353195.1 of Bacteroidia bacterium. GTDB lineage: Bacteria > Bacteroidota > Bacteroidia > B-17B0 > Aurantibacillaceae > UBA4416. Next base: position 4,828 of record JBILCJ010000050.1, read on the forward strand.
TTTCGCGTGTCTTTTTTTTATTAAGCAGGTATTAACATATTATTGCATAGTGGGTTGACCTTGCTGCTCTTGAGGCATAAGCTCTTCCATAGGGACATTAGCTGTTAAGCGTTTCATTAATTCTTTAGAGTAAGCTTCTTGCCTAAATTGATCAGCAAGCATTGTTAATCGGCGCATGATTTCTTTAGATTGTCCGATTTCTCTATTAAAAGACGAGCGATGTACAGCCTTTTGTTTATTAAATACTTTTAAGTCATTTTCAAAAATATCAAATAATTGCGTTGATAATTTCATTGCCTTATCCATTTTTCCTAATTGATAGTACCCCGCGATAATTGTATAAAGTGTTGCTTCAAAACGAACATTAGCATCAGGCATTTTCTCTAAACATAAGTCAAGAACTTTTTCTGCTTTTGCTTTTTGCCCTTTATTTATTAATGCACTTGCCAAGGTAGCCATTTGCATACGCATATTAGATGCCATTCTTGTGCAATTTTCATCTAAACTAACGCCAGGTTTGTCCAATCCACCCCATTCAAACTTCATGATGTTTTCATACATAATGTCTGTTTTCACTCGTCCACCTTGTTGCATTTCGTCTTGTGTATTTTTAATAGGCACTAAACGGTAAGCTAATCCTTCTAATTGAAAGTATTCTTCTAATCCTAAATAAGCTTCAGCACCAGTAGTAACTGCAAAGTAAATTGGACGTTTCCAATTATTATGAGCAATTAAATCCAAAACCATTAAGTCGTTTTTTGTTAAGTAAGATCTGCCAATCGTCCATTTAATAGTTTTAGTTAATCTAGCAGTGTCTCTTACTGAAATTACTTTGTTTTTCATAACCTGCATCGAATCTACATTAACGTAAAAAGATGTTGCAGGCATGTAATCGTAGTATTTCCCCCCATTTTCAAATTTATTATTAACATCATCCGATTCAACAAAATCAATGGCTTTTTTCAAGTTATAAGGACCAGCATTTTTATCCATGAGATAAACAACTTCACGTTTATTCTGAACTAACTTATCTGGCGCAATGGTAAATGGCACTGGAGCTGATTCGTATGCTGCTCTGCGCATTTGAGCAATATACCAATCAGTTTGCAATAAACTTAAGTTAACTACCCTTACATCTGTTCTAATCCCTTCTACTTCTTGCGCATACCATAATGGGAATGTATCATTATCTCCATTGGTAAATAGTATGGCATTTGGTGCACATGAATTTAAATAGTTAACTGCAAAATCTCTGCTCATTGTTCTTTTAGAACGATTGTGATCTGCCCAGCCTTCAGAGGCCATTAATGTAGGGATAATTAATCCTATTAGAGTTGCTAGTAATACTGCTGTTTTGGCATTTACTTTGGATGCTATGAAATTGAATAAATAAAGCACACCTAATCCTATCCAAATGGCAAAGGCGTAAAAAGATGCTACATAGGCGTAATCTCGTTCGCGTGGTTGATAAGGATACTGATTTAAGTAAAACACAACAGCAACACCATTCAATAAAAACAACAAAGCAACAACCCACATATCCTCTTTATTATTTTGATACATAAATAATAAACCTAGTAATCCTAAAATAAAAGGAAGTCCATAAAAGGAGTTATTTGCTAAGTTATCAGATGTATTGTGTGGTTCAAACGCTGTATCTGTGTCTAAAATAAAATCATCAAATCCTTTAATCCCCGTTTTCCAATTTCCTTCTAATGGGTTTCCATTTAAACCTTGAATATCATTTTGTCTACCAATAAAATTCCAAGCAAAATAACGCAAGTACATGTATTTAATTTGGTAACTTATGAAATAATTTAAATTCGCGGCAAAAGTTGGAATTTGTACTTCTTCCATTTCTCCGGTACGATCATTCATTTTGGTTTTTGTTTTGTGATGATTTTGTACATCTCCCCAATACCTATATGCAGCTTCGTGATTTCCTTGCTGGCTCCACATGCGAGGAAAAGGCGTGCAATATTCTTCTTCATAAACAGGAACTGATTTTTTTCGATCATCTGTTATTTGGTATTTTTTTGATTTCTCGTCTTTTGCATAAATAGGATCTTTATCTCCAAAGGTGTTTTGAGATTTTGTTGGAGCGTTATAGTATTGTCCATATGTTAATGGCCAATCTCCATATTGCTCGCGATTTAAATAAGACAACATCGTGATGGCGTTTTCAGGATCATTTTCATCCATTGGTGTATTAGCTTGTGAACGAATGATTAAAACAAAAAACGATGAATAACCTATTAATAAGGTTGTGAACCCAATTAAAATAACATTCAACGTATTAATGTTTTTAGTTTTTAAGTAATTAATGCCATATAATAAACCTCCTAATACAACGGCACGACTCAACATAGCTCCAAAACCATTTCCAGAAATAGCTGCAATTGAAACGAATACTATAGCTGTATAAAAACCAAGTTTGTAAAATGATTCTTTTTTATTTACCGTATATGCTATCAGTGAAGTCAGGGTAATAATTAATAAAATAAAATAAAAAATAGAGCCTAGGTTAAAGCCCATGTGTAATTTATTGACGAAAAACACTTCATAGTCAGCAGCAAATTTCACGATTTTAGGAATCATGATATTTTGAATTCCACCTAATAACACTAATGAAATGAAGCCTGTTACAAAAAATGATTTCCAGGTAAATGGATATTTTTTGAAATAATAAATAAAACAAATTGCTGGTATAGCAAGTAAATTAAGTAAATGCACTCCAATTGAAAGACCCATTAAATAGGCAATTAAAACTAACCAACGCATCGAACCTGTTGGGTTTGTTGTGTCTTCTTCTTCCCATTTTAAAATAGCCCAAAATACTAAAGCTGTAAAAAATGAGGACATTGCATAAACTTCACCTTCTACTGCCGAAAACCAAAAAGAATCAGAAAACGTATAAGCCAAACCTCCAATTGTTCCTGCCATTAAAACAGCCCATTGCTTAGGAGTAGTAAATTCTTCTCCTTTTTTTACTAATGATTTTATTCCGATACGAGTGATACTCCAAAACAAAAATAAAATAGTGAATGCGCTGCACAATGCAGACATTATATTAATCATTTTACCAGCCATTGCCGGATCGCCTCCAGCTAACAATGTAAAAAATCTACCCACTAACATAAAGAAAGGTGCTCCCGGAGGATGACCAACTTCTAGTTTAAAAGCGCAAGCAATGTATTCTCCACAATCCCAAAAACTAGCTGTGGGTTCAATAGTAGCGATGTAGGTAAATGCTGAAATTAGAAATACTAACCAGCCAATGACATTGTTTAATTTTTTAAACGACATATTCTTTTTTTTAATGTGTAAGATGCGAATTTAATTAAAAAACTCTGCTAAAAAGAATCAAAATTTATTTTTATGATTTTTTTGTAAATGAATAAATTTTGCTATTTTTGTGCCCCGAACTTTTTATAAGTTCTAAATTGTCCGATGGTGTAACTGGCAACACGACTGATTTTGGTTCAGTAGAGTCTAGGTTCGAGCCCTAGTCGGACAACAGAAAAGCCCCGTTTAGGGGCTTTTTTTTATTAACGGAACTATTGATTTTTAAGTAAATTTTTTTATCTAAATTAGTCCTCTATTTACAATCAACATAAAATGAGTATTTACGATACATATAAAGCAGTCATTGGTTTAGAATGTCATATCCAGCTTTCTACTAAAACAAAAATGTACAGTAATGATATTGCAGAGTATGGCGCTTTGCCAAATTCCAATATCAGTGCTATTACGTTAGGTCATCCTGGAACGTTACCAAAGGTTAATAAAAAAGCTATTGAATACGCTGTAAAGCTAGGATTAGCTATGAATTGCACGATTCGTGAAGAAAATCAATTTGCTCGAAAAAATTATTTTTATGCTGATTTGCCTAAGGGCTATCAAATAACACAAGATAAAACACCCATTTGTAATGGTGGCTGGGTTGATATTACCTTGAAAGATGGTAGTACAAAAAAAATTAATTTAACGCGTATTCACATGGAGGAAGATGCGGGAAAAAGTTTACATGATGCTGATCCTTTTGAAACTTTAATAGATTTAAATAGAGCCGGCACACCATTATTAGAGATTGTTACAGAGCCTGACTTTACTGGCGGAGAAGATGCTTATATTTATTTGAACGAAGTTCGTAAACTCGTGCGTTACTTAGACATTTGTGATGGTAACATGGAAGAAGGTTCGTTGCGTTGTGATGCCAATATTTCTGTTATGAAGTTAGACGCTACTGAATACGGAAAAAAAGTTGAGGTAAAAAACATGAACTCGTTTAGAAATGTGCAACGAGCTATTGATTTTGAAATAAAACGTCAGATTGATTTATTAGAAAATGGATCCGAAATTGCAGGAGAAACGCGCAGTTTTGATGCGAGCAACGGTTCTACATTTTCATTAAGAAGTAAGGAAAACGCAAATGATTATCGCTATTTTCCAGAACCTGATTTACAACCCGTTCTTGTTAAACAAAATTATATTGATAGCATTAAGGCTATTATGCCCGATTTACCGAGCGATTTATTGCGTCGTTATACAAAAGAGTTTGGTTTGTCAGAGTATGACGCTCATAACTTGATTGAAACAAAATTCATAGCTTTTTATTTTAATGAATTAGTTTCTTTTACCAAAAATCATAAAGCTGCGGCAAATTGGATGATGGGAAGTATCAAATCGTATTTGAATGAAAACGCTATTACGATTGATAAATTTAAAATACTACCAAAAACAATTGCTGAAATTATTAGTTTAATTGATGAGGGAAAAATTAGTAATGCTGCGGCTACTCAAAAATTATTTCCCGAATTAATGGTACATCCTACTGAATCGCCATTGAATATTGCGCAACGTATGGATATTATACAAAGCAATGATACAGGTGCTTTACAAGAATTAGTAAATCAAGCTTTAGCAAAATACCCAGAAAAAATCCTTGAATATAAATCAGGGAAAGTAAATTTATTAGGGTTATTTGTTGGAGAGGTTATGAAGTTAGGAAAGGGAAAAGCGGATCCTAAAATGGCGAATCAACTTGTGAAAGAAGCCTTAGAAAAATAATTTCTTAAATGCATATTGAAGAGTTACGCGATTATTGTTTGTCTAAAAAAGGAGTAGAGGAGTTGATGCCATTTGGCCCCGATACCTTGGTTTTTAAAGTCATGGGAAAAGTATTTTTGCTAATTGGTTTAGAAAATAATCCCATTCAATTTAATGTAAAATGTTTACCAAATAAAGCCATCGAACTGCGCGAAATGTATTCATGTGTTATACCTGGTTATCACATGAATAAACAACATTGGAACACTATTATTTGTGATGGTTCTGTAAATAGTAAACTTATTTTTAGTTGGATAGATGATAGCTATCATTTGGTTGCAGACAGCCTAACTAAAAAATTGAAATCGGAATTAGATAGTTTATAAAACTTCGAATGCAATTGATTTTACAGTTTGCAATGTTTTATTTTTATACATTGTTTTTTTTATCATTTTTTTTGCCATCGGTAATTCAAACACTTCTTTCAGATTTCTTATTTTACCAATAGGTATATCATTAGCAATACATTGCTTATAAATGCTCTGAAAAGTTTTTGTTTTTATTTTATTATTTAAAATACTAAATAAAAATTCTCTATTTTTAAGACGTAATTGATTCGTAACATACAACGGATTATCCTTTTCATTAGTAAGCTCTAACACATCTAACAGCGCATTAAATTGAATAGTAGAGCCAATTGCAAAAGTAATTTGATGTTTGTCTTTGGTTGTGAATATTTCTCCGTAAGGCGCAATGTTTGGATGTAATGAACCACTTGCTTGAGGTAAATCATTTGCGATTAACCAATTGGTTGCCTGATTTGCTAGCGATGATATAGCCGCATCAAATAAAGATACTGTAACGTGAGATCCAACTTGTGATGTAAATCTTTGTAGTAATGAAATAAGGATAGCTTCTTTTAGTTGATGCGCTGCTAAAATATCAATCATCGCCACTGGCATTTTTAAAGGTTGCGATTTTTTTTCTCCATTCATATGCATAAAACCGCTTTCTGCTTGTAATATCAAATCATAGGCAGTTCTGTATACGTTGGAACCAAAACCAGAAATGGAAGCGTAGATTAAGGATGGATTTATTTTTTTGACTGTTTTGTAATCTAACTTTAATTTGACGTCGTCACCCGTTTTGAAATTAGTAATAAGAATGTCTGCCGTTTTTATGTATGCATACACTTTCGTTAAATCAATTGGATTTTTAATATCCAGCAGAATACTTTTTTTACCACTATTCACACTCCAATAATAGGCACTTGATGATTCTTTTTCGTTTTCAGTTTTTAATTTCCACGAACGTGTGACGTCGCCCTTGGTGTTTTTATTTTCAATTTTAATAACGTTTGCACCAAGTTCCGAAAAAAATAAACCTACAGATGGACCAGCCAAAACACTTGACAATTCAATGACTTTTAAATCAGAAAAAACGTTTTTTAATGATTTACTTTTCATATTATATGTTTGGTTAAGAAATTAAAATAGTAAAAAGACTTCAGTAAAGTCTCAGTTTAGAAACCTAATACACTTCTAACGACAGTTAATTTTTCTTGTGCAATTTTTCTAGCTTTTGCTTCTCCTATCAATAATTGTTGTTCGATTAATTCAGGATTTGCCATTAATTCAGAATATTTTTTTCGAGCTTGTTCAAATTTAGAAAGTAATGCCTCGTAAAGTGCTTGTTTAGCGTGCCCATAACCAAATCCTCCGTTTCTATAATTGTTTTTCATCTCCTCAATTTGTAGTTCGCTTGCAATTAATTTATACAAATTAAACACGTTGCAGGTTTCAAAATTTTTGGGATCTTCTAAAGGCGTGCTATCCGTTTCAATGGTTTTAACAACTTTAAGTAATTCTTTTTCAGGTAAAAATATATTGATGAAGTTGTTATATGATTTGCTCATTTTTTGTCCATCAATACCTGGCACAATCATCACATTTGAATCAATTTTTCCTTCAGGTAAAATAAAAATATCTTTTCCGTATTCGTGATTTATTTTTGCAGCAATGTCTCTGGCCATTTCAATGTGTTGAATTTGGTCTTTACCAACGGGCACAAATTGAGCATCATATAAAATAATATCTGCGGCCATTAAAACAGGGTAAGTAAATAATCCTGAATTAACTTCTTTTAGCCTATCTGATTTATCTTTAAACGAATGCGCATTAGCTAACATAGGAAATGGCGTAAAGCAATTTAAATACCAAGTTAATTCGCACACTTCAGGTATTTTACTTTGACGGTAAAATATATTTTTTTCTGTATCAAAATCAAATGCTAACCATGTTGCAGCAACAGAATTTACACTATCTTTTCTTGCTTGAGCATTTTTTTGTGAGGT
>JBILCJ010000047.1:0-12460 GCA_044353195.1 Bacteroidia bacterium
TCAGCTAGTGCATTCTGTCAAAGTACAAGAGCAGCTGTAACGCAGACTGTTACAGTACCAGATGCTATTACTAGTGCAATTAGTTCAACGTCGGCTTGTAATAATACTACTGTTACATTAACAGCAACAAAAACAGGTACATTAAATACGTACACTTACGTTTGGACTGGAAGTCCAGCTTCAGGAAGTGGTATTCCCACTTCAATAGCTGGTAGTTCAGTTATAATAACACCAACCGTATCTGGTACTTATGTGTACACTGTATTAGCAACAGACGCAGCCTTAGGATGTAATGCAATAAGTACAACTAGTTTAAATGTGTTGCCTTTAGTGACGCCTCCGGTGGTAACAGCAGCACCAAACCCAGTTTGTTTTGGTAATACAACAACGTTAACCGCTAGTTTTGTAAGCAGTACACCAACGCCAACGTATGCATTGCCTCCAGCAGTAGGTATACCATTAAACGATGAGGATTTTGCTAATCTAACCATTAGGCAAGGAACGACCACTATTTTAAGTAATAGTACTGCAAATGGTTCGTTAGTTGGAACTATCGGTACAGCTGGGCCACTTTCAGTAGCAGGTTCTTACTCAGATTTTACAGCTTTTGGGCCGTATAATTTAGTACCGGGTTCAGTATACACATTCTCGTTATCATCTAGCACATCTGGGACTTCCTATCTTAACGGATTAGCCTGTTATTTAGATTTAAATAGAAATGGCGTATTTACAGATGCTGGTGAGTTAGTATATACATCACCTACAACTATTTCAGGTCCCCATACAGTGTCAACAACGTTTACTATACCACTAAGTGCACCATTAGGTACAACTCGTTTACGTGTATCGTCAAATGAGGGTTTAATTACGAGTCCAACTCAATTATTTACTTGGGGTGAATACGAAGAGTATACAATCAACATTATGCCAAATACATCTTCATTCTGGACTAATGGAACAACAGTTGTAGGAACTACAAATCCATTACCAATTGCGCCTACAGCAAACACAACGTATTTTTTCAACTCGTTTGATAATACATTAGGTTGTTCAATTGTAACACAATCAGTTGCAGTAGTTGTAGCACCAAACCCTACAATTACAGTAAATAGTGGTGTAGTTTGTGCAGGAACATCATTCTCAATAGTACCAACAGGAGCAAGTACATATACTTACTCTAGTGGTTCAGCAGTTGTTTCGCCGTCAGCATTATCAAGTTATAGTGTTGTAGGAACAAGTTCATTAGGATGTTTAAGTACAAATACAGCAGTAAGTACGGTATCTGTAAACGCCACACCAAGCATCACAGTAAATAGTGGTATCGTTTGTGCAGGTGAAACATTTACAATGGTTCCTACGGGTGGTACTTCTTATACGTATACTGGTGGATCAGCAGTTGTTAATCCAACTACTACTACATCTTATTCAGTATCTACTACGAATACATTAGGTTGTATAGGTAATGCAGTAAGTACAGTGGTTGTAAATCCACTTCCAGTTATTGTTGTGCCAAGTGCAGCTATTTGTGCAGGTAATTCATATACATTAGTGCCTACAGGAGCGGTATCTTATACGTATAGTAGTGGTTCAAATGTTGTAACACCAGCATCAACAACTTCTTACTCAGTATCTGGTGCTAGCTCATTTGGTTGTGTAGGTTCAGGTGTAGGAACTGTAACGGTAAACACATTGCCAACAGTAACTGCAACAACTCCTAATACATTAATTTGTAATGGCGAAATTGCTTACTTAACAGCAAATTCAACAGCTACAAACGTAATCTGGAGTACTGGTCAAACAACAAGTAATATTTCAGTAACACCAACAGTTACATCAACATACTATGTAAATGTTACAGACAACAATGGTTGTACAAGTAACTCAGCAAGTGTATTAGTAACAGTAAATGCTTGTATTGGTGTACAAGAATTAGTTTCTGATAAAGTATCTGTTTATCCAAATCCAAGTACAGGTGTGTTAAATATTACATTAACTGGTGCTTTAGCTCAACATACTTCTATTGAAGTGTATGATGCCATTGGTAAATTGGTATTAGCTAAATCATTAACAAATGAAATGAATACAATTAACATTTCTAACTTAGATAATGGAATTTATTTATTCAAAATCTTAAATAACTCTTCTGCTGTGAAAATCGGTAAATTAGTGAAACAATAAGATTTAATAATCCTCTAACTTTAAATAGGCTGTCTGAAAAGACAGCCTATTTTTTTGTTTATAATTTTAATTGGGATTAATGAAGTGAAATGTGTTCATTAATAAACATGCTTTGATTATTGAAAAATAGAGAGATATGTATATATTAGATTAAAATTATTACACCATGAAAAAATCACTATTTATTTTCACGATTGCCCTCATTGCAACAATGTTAGTTTCGTTTATAAAATTTGTGAATCATATTGAATTGGGTTTAAATTCTACCATTCCGATGGCTTCAGAAAAAATGAAAGATGTGAGTGGAAAATTTATCAGTTTAAATGAGGTAAAGACAAAGAAAGGATTATTGGTTATTTTTTCTTGTAATACCTGTCCATACGTTAAACTAAGTGAAACACGTATCAAATTATTGACGGATTCGTGTGTTAAAAGTGGAATAGGGTGTATTATTATAAATAGTAATGAAGCAGAGCGCGCAGAAGATGATAGCTTCGAGGCTATGGTGAATTATGCAGCTAAGCAACATTTTTCATGTTATTACACCGTTGACGCACATTCTAAATTAGCTGATGCGTTTGGAGCCACGCGAACGCCACAATGTTTTTTATTTAACCAAACAGGCTTAATATATAAAGGTGCCATTGATGATTACGTGAAAGATGCAACACTAGCAAAAACTCATTATTTAAACGATGCCATTGATGCGTTGATAAGAAATGAATTGCCTTCTGTGCAAGAAACGAAGTCGATTGGATGCACGATTAAACGTTTGGAGTAAGAATTATTTAAATAGTTCTATTTTATCAGTATAATTTATTTTAAACTTCTTTCTAATTAAAAGTTTACCTGTTTTCAAATAGCCATCCAATTCTAATTTGGCGTATTTGCTTGTCATGATTTCAAGGAGATTGATTGGATTTAAATTGGAATCATCCGAGCTTAAATTAAAAGCATACGTTTTTTCGCAATGAGCATCAATGTGAACTCGCTTCTGTAATTTTGCTTTTCCTAATTGAATGTTGTTCAGTAAAATATTGCATTGAGACGGATACATGGTGAAACCAAAATCATTCGTATTTTTAATGGTGATGAAAATATCAGCTTTGATGCCTTTTGCATCTATTTGTTTTAATTTTACGTTTTCAATGCCAACCACTTCAACGTCTTTGATTGACCGGCAAGAATTAAACACTAAGATTAATCCAAATAAAAATACACTTAATTGATATTTCATGCGTGTGTTATTTTAGGATAGCTTTTTTATAGGTTGGTAATAAATCAACAAACTCTTTAACTGTTTTTTGTAAATCATACACATTTCCTCGGCCACCAGCCGCATTAATATGTCCACCGCCATTAAAATGGTTTCGTGCGAATTGATTCACATCAAAAGAACCTTTACTTCTGAAAGATATTTTTATTTTCCCTTCACCTTCACTAAAGAACGCGCAAAATTTGATGCCTTTGATTGAGAATGGATAATTGACGATTCCTTCTGTATCACCTTTTTGATGATCAAATTTCTTTAATTCTTTTTCCGATAAGGATATGTAAGCTGTTTGAAATTCAGGAATTACGACCATTTTTTCTGTTAAACAATAACCTAATAATTTTACTCTACTTTCGCTATACGTATCGTAAATAGATGTGTGGATATCACTTGGTTTTAATCCTGTTGCTAGCAAATGAGATAAAATCAAATGAGTTTGAGGTGTTACGCTATCAAATCGAAATGACCCTGTATCAGTCATAATGCCCGTATATAAACAAGCTGCAATGGTTTTATCGATTAGTTTTTTACCACCCAAACCACATATGAATTCGTATACTAATTCACAGGTAGAGCAGGCAGCAACATCGTGATAATAAAGTGTAGCATAATCATCTGGCTGTTGATGATGATCAATGAGTATTTTTTTTGCTGTTGCTAATTTTAATACTTCGCCTAAACCTTCTAATCTTGAATAATTATTAAAATCAAGCGTAAAAATTAAATCACTTTTTTGAATAATGCTGGTTGCTTTCTTTGATTGTTTGCTATATTGAACTACTTTTTTATTTCCAGATAACCAATGCAAAAATTCTGGATACTCATTTGGTGTAATAACAGTGACATTCTTGTTAGTTTTAATTAAGTAATTATATAGCGCTAATGAAGAGCCCATTGCATCGCCATCAGGATTATAATGTGTAACAATAACGATGTTATTTGATTTTTTTAATAAGGCTTTAAATTTAGGAAACGAATCTTTTTGCATGGTATAAATTTGAGTGTAAAAGTAGTATTATTATTTGGTTGTTGTAAGTGCTATCCGTTGAAAAAAAAGTCTTGTAATGGAGAAAAACTGTCTTTAAAAAATAGAATTTGTAATAACCACAAAAAGTGTATCTTTGCACTCTAAAAAAAAGAAAATGGCAGGAAATATTACTTTCACAATGATTAAGCCCGATGGTGTTGAGGCTAATAATATCGGACCAATTTTGGCTAAAATTAACCAATCTGGTTTCAAAATTGTAGCGATGAAATACATGAAATTAAGTGTAGAAACAGCTGGGAAATTTTATGAAGTTCATAAAGAGCGTCCTTTTTATGGAGAATTAGTGAGTTACATGAGTAGCGGACCAATTGTTGCAGCTATTTTACAAAAAGATAATGCTGTTGCAGAATACCGCACGCTCATTGGAGCAACAGATCCTACCAAAGCAGAAGAAGGAACTATTCGTAAATTATTTGCTAAATCAATTGCTGCTAATGCAGTTCATGGTTCTGATAGTGATGAAAATGCACAAATAGAATCTAATTTTTTCTTTTCTCAGATAGAGCGTTTCTAATCAAAGATAAGTTATTTGTAAAAAAAATCCTGATAAATTTTATCAGGATTTTTTTTGTTTTTTAGTTTAGGTATCTCATTTTAATATGTGGTATATCATCTTCTAAATAGGATGTTCCTTCTGTTTTAAATCCTAATTCTGAATAAAATTTTTCTAAATACAGTTGTGCGGAAATAACAATTTCGTTTGTGCTAAAACGAACGCATGTTTCAGAAATTGCAAATTCCATTAATAATTTTCCATATCCTAAATGCCTAGTTTGAAATCGAGTTAAAACCCGCCCAATTCCTGCTTCCTGATGATAATAACCCTTTGGAAGTAATCTTGCATAAGCAACTAGTTCATCATCATGAAAACCTAAAACATGCAAAGCACCAACGTCATAATCATCAATATCTAAATACACACAGTTTTGCTCAACCACAAACACTTCAGAACGTAGTTTTAATAGGTGATACAATTCTAAATTCGATAAGGCATCAAATGACTTTGTTTTAAATTGAACCATGTTAATAATTATTAATGGATAATAAGACTAAGGTGCAAGCAATTTCTGTTTCTATGCCATTTGTTTGAGCAATGGCTATTAATTCAGAGTTTTCAGTACCTGGGTTAAAAATTATGCGTTTTGGTTTTAAAGACACTATATAATCATACCATTGTGGCTGATTTTCGGGACCGATGTATAAGGTAATCGTATCAATGTCTAATAACTCGGGCTTAGTATTGATAATTTCTAATTCATTAATAAAACCTTTTTTTATGCCGATAGGGTAGACGGTATGTTGGTGGTTTTGCAAACTAACTGTAGCTTTATAACTATATCTATCTGCATTTGGAGAAGCTCCAATTACAACGGTTGGTTTATTCTTCCACATAATTTAAATCTTTATGAAATGTTTCTTCTAAAAAATAGAGTGCAACGAAGCCTAAGCTAATAATAATAGAGCCTGTTATAATGGTTGCTTGTAATTTGTCAACACAAAAAACAGAGATAATTGTATCTAATAATAGAGATATTAAGATAGTTGAGCCTCTCACAAAATTTGGTGCTGTTGTGGTTGCTGTAGCTCGGATGTTGGTTCCAAATAATTCGGAAGCCGTGCTAATAAAAACAGCCCAGTAGCCAGTAGCAAACCCAATAAATCCAACAATACTGTAAAATGTGGAAACAGAGTTGCCTCCAAATACAAAGTATAAAATGTTACCAAGAATAGTTAAGGATAAAAATAATGCAAATGTTTTTTTTCTTGATTTTAATATTTGACTAATTAATCCTGATGCAATATCCCCAACCGTTATACCTGCATATGCCCACATAATGGCTTTTCCAGCCGAAATAGCTTTTGGAGCTAAGCCTAATTTTTCGCTCAATTCTGGTGAAAACAAAACTAATGTTCCCATAACATACCATACTGGCACCGTTACAAAAATGATAGATAAATATTTGATGGTGTTTTTTTTACTTGAAAATAATTGAAGAAAATTTCCTTTTTTAATCGTTGTATCTGCTTGAATGGTATGAAACATGCCTGATTCAAAAACACCAATACGTAATACTAATAAAGCAAGTCCCATAGCGCCTCCCAAATAAAAAGAATGTCTCCAATTCGTTATAAAATCTCCCATAAACCCAGCTACAACAGCTCCAAATACGCCGACGGTTGCAACAATCATGGTGCCATATCCACGTTTTTCTTTACTCATACTTTCGCTGACAAGTGTAATACCTGCACCTAATTCACCAGCTAAGCCAAATCCTGAAATGAATCTTAATACCATATAAGTATCTGTATTTTCAACCATTCCATTTAAAATATTGGCAATTGAATACACTAAAATAGATCCAAAAAGAACAGAGAGTCTTCCTCTTTTGTCACCTAAAATGCCCCAAAAAATACCACCAACAAGCATTCCAAACATTTGCCAATTCAACAATAGTTTACCATAAGTGGCATTTAAAATTTTTAATGATGCTGCTGAAATTCTAGGAAATTGTAGTGGTAATATCGTATTTAAGCTATCTGTTCGTTCAACGCCAAATAATAGTAAGTCATAAATATCTACGAAGTAGCCTAACGCTGCTACAATAATCAATTTGTTCAGATGTTTGTTTATCGTTGGATTTGACATCATTTGTTTTTAATTATCTAATAATTCTTTGAGCGGTTTACCAGTTGTTCCATTTGGAAATGATATATGCAACATGGTAGAGATGGTAGGTGCAATATCAACGATGTTTACTTTATTAACGGTAGAACCATGTTTAATGTTCATTCCATAAAACAACAATGGAACATGCGTATCGTAGCTATAAGACGCGCCATGCGTTGTTCCCTTTGAATGGTATTCCATCCAAGCAGGATTGTACGAAAAGGCTATGTTTCCACTTCTTACGTGATTATATCCTTTTTGGATCAGTGATTTAAAACTTCCTTCTGAAAAATTTTCATATTTTAGGACATCTGATGGATAGGCTTCAGCGACGCCTCTGATCGTTAATAAAAAATTGGCAATGTCATGTTCAACTTTAGTTTTAGTTAAACTCAAGGCATTTAATTTAGTTTCATTTAAAAATATTTGTTGATTGACGATGTCGTATACTAAACTATCTGTAAATTGAAGATAACAAAACGATTTAATTTTTTGTTTTAATTCAGATTCATTAATATAGCCACCCGGAATTTTCATGTCGATTAAATGTGCTGGAACATCGCAAGCACCATGATCGGCAGTTAAAAAAACAATTGCATTTTCTTTTCCAATCGTTTCATCAATGTAGGACAATAGTTCTTCTAAGTCTTTGTCTAAGCGTAAATACACATCTTCAATTTCTACACTTCGAGGGCCATATGAATGTCCAACATAATCGGTAGAGGAAAAACTGATGCAGAGCATATCTGTTTCTTTGCCTTTACCTAATTGTTCAGATTTTAAACAAGCTATTGCTAGCTCTTTGGTGATGCTATTACCATAAGGAGTTGCTTTTAAAATTTCAAAATTATTTTTTTCTAATTGTGCTTTATAATGGTAAGGAAAAATAGCTGTATCTTTTTTATTAGGAGCTTGCTCGTAATTATTATTGTCAGTTATACTTTCTACATAAGTAGCTAATGGGTATAATGTATTCCAGCCTTTTGATAAATAGGTTTTAGGTAATTGTAGATTATTAAATTCGTTGAGCCAATTCGGCAATGCATTGATGTAATGTGAACTTGATATGAATTTCCCTACACTTCCATCAAACCAAAAAGCAGCGTTAGCACTATGACCAGCAGGCAAAATAGAACTTCTATCTTTTAGTGAAATTGCAAACACTTTTGAACGCTGGTTCGAGTTTATTTTTAATTCATCACCAATGGTGGTCGTTAACATTTTTTTTGGCGACATCAATCCTGCTTTACTATCTGATCCGATAGTTTTGGCATCCTTGTCATCTGTACAATAAACCACGGCATTTGTTTCTTTATCATACCAATCGTTGGCAATGATGCCATGCGTTGCAGGACTTGTTCCAGTATAAATACTAGCATGGCCAGGTCCAGTGTATGTTGGAACATAATTGAAATGGGCATTTTTAAAAAAATAACCTTCTTGAATTAATTTCTTAAAACCTCCATTTCCAAATTTATCCCAATAACGGTAAATGTAATCTTGTCGCATTTGATCAACAACAATTCCAACCACTAATTTGGGTTGCTTTAGTTTAGTTTGTTTTTGTTGTGCTTTCGAAAAATGCGAAACAACAAATAATAAATAAATTAAATATTTCATGGTAATTGATTAGTTAATCTAATGATTGAAAAACGGAGTTATTACTCACGAATTCAGGAACAATATCTTTCATTTTAGATACGATAAGCGCATTATTTTGTGTATTAAAAAGTAATATCAATTCATTAATAAAGGAATTGATGTCATCAAATTGATAAGCTCTTACTTTACCAATCAATATTTGCTTATGATGAGTAGGTAAAGAATTCTCATCACTTGATAATAATTCTTCGTATAATTTTTCACCTGGACGTAATCCAGTGTATATTATTTTAATGTCTTTATTTTCAGTTAAGCCTGATAGTTTAATCATTTTACGAGCTAAATCAACGATTTTAACCGATTGGCCCATATCAAAAACGAAAATTTCGCCACCCTTACCCATGCAACCAGCTTCTAATACCAATTGACATGATTCAGGTATAGTCATAAAAAAGCGTGTAATATCAGGGTGCGTAATGGTTATTGGTCCCCCAAATTCAATTTGTTTTTTAAAACGAGGAATCACAGATCCATTAGAACCTAATACATTACCAAAACGAGTTGTAATAAATTTTGTTGCTGATGTTGTGCCTAAACATTGAATATAAATTTCGGCAATGCGTTTTGAGGCGCCCATAACATTGGTTGGATTAACTGCTTTGTCGGTGGATATCATCACAAATTTTTCAACATGAAACAGAGATGATAAGTCTGCCATGTTTTTGGTACCTAATACATTTGTAAGTATCGATTCAGAAGGATTGTCCTCCATCATTGGAACATGTTTGTATGCCGCTGCATGAAATACAATCTCAGGTTTAAATGTTTTAAAAACATTAGTAAGTCTGTCTTTGTTTCGAACATCAGCAATCACTACTTCATGCAGTTGAGATTGTAAGGTTTCTTTAAATTCTAAATCTAATTCATGTAAAGGACTTTCAGCCTGATCTACTAAGAGCAATAATTTTGGTTTAAATTTCAAACATTGTCTTGCTAGTTCGCTTCCAATAGAACCAGCTGCTCCAGTAATTAAAATGATTTTATTATTTAACTGATGATTAATTTCATCAGTATTTAGTTGAATAGGTTCGCGTTCGAGAAGTTCTTCAATGTTAATGCTTTTTATTTGATTGAAACTTAATTCACCATTAATCCATTTAGCAACAGGAGGTACATTGAGCACTTTTACATTGTGTTGAATGCATTCATCAATGATTTTGTTTTTGACGGTAGGAGCTAAATTTTGTATACTAATGATAACTGATTCTACTTGATTTTCATGGATAAGTTCGGTTAATTTGGATGTAGAATATACGAATACGCCTTCTAAACTTCTACCTTTCTTTTTTTCATCATCATCAATAAATCCAACAACTTTATATCGAACAGCCACATCTCTGTCGAGGGTTCGTTTGGTAATAATACCAGATTCTCCAGCACCATAAATAATGACATTGATTTTTTCTTTATCAGGATTTCTGCTTTCAAAATAAATAGCTTTGATTGCTAATCGTGAGCTAATCATAATGAAAATGGTTACCAAAGCATCTATGACAATCACAGAATGGGGAATGATATAATGGCCTAATAAAATTTGTCTTGTGAAGATATTGATGCCGTATAATACCAAGCTACTCAGAAGAACTACTATAAAAATTCGAGTTGCGTCGCTTGAACCTGTATATCTCACAACACCTTTGTATGTTTTGGAAATAATGAAGGCGATAAGTCTTACGCCAATAACAATCGAATAAGCGATTGGGAAATTATCTAATTCGCTTTGAGGAATGGATTTAAAATTAAACCTCAAGAAAAAAGCTAAGGTTAAAGAGAAAATACAAATAAGCAAATCTATGAACAATATAGACCAACGTGGTAAATTATACTTCCAAAAAAAATTTAAAACATTATTCATTTGTGTAAAAATACATTTTTACCATTTACTATCAAAATTGAGTATTTTTAGAAAAAAAAGAATATGCTTAACATTAGTTTTAATCCGTTTCCAATAATTGAAACTGAGCGTTTACTATTAAAGAAATTTGAAATTACAGATGCACAAGATCAGTTTCTATTAAGGAGTAATGAACAATGTATGAAATACATTGGTAAACCAACGCATAAAAGTATAGATGAATCAATCGAACTAATTAATTTAAAACACACTAATATAGTAGAAGGAAGTGGTATCGATTGGGCGATTTTTTACAAGACTGAACAAAAAATAATTGGTTCAATTGCCATTCATAAAATTGACAAACAAAATCATAGAGGTGAAATTGGTTATATGCTTCAGCCTGCTTATTGGAACCAAGGGATAATTAGTGAGGCACTCCATGAAATCATAAAATATGCCTTTAATACGCTTAATTTACATAGCTTAGAAGCATTATTAGACATCAACAATGAGGCTTCTATTGCCGTTTTAACTAAGTTTAAATTTATTAAAGAAGCACATTTTAAAGAGAATTATTATTTTAATGAAGAATTTATTGACACACTTGTCTTTTCATTATTAAAATCAAATCACTATCAAAAAAAATAAGGAGTGTTTAAAGAAAAAAATTAACTTTAACCAAAAATTGAAAATGGGAATTGAAGAAAAAATAAATGCAGATGTAAAGGCATCGATGTTAGCAAAAGATGCAAAACGTTTAGAGGCTGTAAGAGCTATTAAAGCGGTTGTGTTATATTTAAAAACATCTGCTGAAGGCTTAACGGAAGATAGCGCTATCAAAGCTATTCAAAGAGAAGTGAAAAAACGTAAAGAAACAGCTGAATTATATACAACACAAGGAAGAGAAGATTTGGCAGAAGTTGAATCAGCACAGGCATTAATAATGGAAGAATACCTTCCTAAGCAAATGTCGGAAGATGAAATAAGAACAGGTCTAAAAGAAATCATTGCCCAAACAGGTGCAAGTAGTATAGCTGATTTAGGGAAAGTTATGGGCGCTGCTAATAAAGCATTTTCTGGAAAAGCCGATAATAAAATCGTTTCCGCTTTAGTAAAAGAATTGTTAGGATAATTTTTCTTAAATAGTTTAAAAAAAGAGCAGAACTTTCTGCTCTTTTTTTATTGCTTTATACCATTCAAATAAACGCTCTCAATTAAATTACTTCCAAAAGAATAGGGGATAAATGCATAGCTACTTATTGGCTTTGTTATGAAAAAATTTGCTTTTTTCCCGATGGTAATACTTCCAACCTCATGTGATAAATTCATGGCATAAGCCGAATTTATTGTACTCGCATTAATAACTTCTTCTGGTGTTAATTTATATTGAACACATCCTAAACTCATCATCAAATTCATATTTCCACTCGGAGAACTTCCAGGATTAAAGTCACTCGCAAAGGCGATTGGCAGACCAGCATCAATCATTTTACGCGCAGGCGGTAAAGGTAAACCCAAAAAGAATGCAGCTCCTGGGAGCACAGTTGCCATCGTATCTGAATTTTTTAAGACTTGAATATCTTCGTCGTTACAATACTCTAAATGATCTACACTAATTGCATGACAGTTCACCCCAGCTTGAATGCCACCACTGTGGCTTAATTGCTCAGCGTGCACTTTTGCTATTAACCCATGTTTTTTTCCAGCTTCTAAAATAGTAGTTGTTTCTTCAGGTGTAAAATAATTCTGCTCACAAAATACATCAATGTAATCTGCTAATTTTTCCGCTTCAAT
>JBILCJ010000227.1:0-3250 GCA_044353195.1 Bacteroidia bacterium
CAATTACTGTACTTCCAAAAGGAACATTTTATAATTGGTTGAAATCAAATCAAAAACTTGGTGGACAATTTAAAGTGCCGCGATTAAATAATACGCGACAAGTAGTTGATGAAATTTTACAAAGTATAAAAAATAACTAAGCGGCTATTTTAAAATTCTGAAATCATTAGGCAAATAATTATTGAATCTGTTTCCTAATTGTTTTATCCAACCCAAACCAAACTGTTTGTGAGAAATTAAAACCCAACCATTATCACAATCAATTTTAAAATTTTCTTTTTTCATGAAACGAATAGCTTCATCATTTTCACAATCATAGATTTTGATTTGCTCATTTTTATGAATACTCAATGCTAAATCGTGATGTGGAATTACTTCATTTTTAATTAAACTTCCAATCGTTGTACCCACTTTCTTCAAATACAAATGAGTGTACTTATTAATGAAATCAACAGCTAAGGCATTCGTTAACAAATAATCATCTTTAAACTTAATGATAACGTGTTCATTTACACTATTAATCCAATTGACAAACAATTCTTTTTCTTTAGACTTAATATCTGTAAAGGTTTCGTGTTTATTTTTTTTTGAAGTTCGGAAACTCTCGTCACTATTTTTTTTGGTAAACACCGAACAAAAAAATCCTTCTGACTTTGTTTTATCTGGATAAAAACGATAACCAAACGAATCAGTTTTAATTCCTCTCGTTTCAACAATGCCCCACTCTTTTTGAAATGGCACTTTGCGATTTTCTAAATTAAATTCTTCAACTAGCCAATCCATAATCTCTTCATTTTCTTTTTCAGAATAAGAGCAAGTTGAATAAAGTAAAACACCATTATTAGCTAAACTACCAACGATATCAGCTAAAATTCGCTTTTGACGTTGTGCGCACAAATTCACATTATCTTCGCTCCACTCATCAACAGCATCATGTTGTTTTCGAAACAAGCCCGATCCACTACATGGAGCATCTACAACAATAACATCAAAAACACTTTCAATTGTGCTAAAAGCAGTTGGGTCGTTATTTGTAACAATCACATTACTCGTTCCCCATTTTGTTAGATTTTGAGATAAAACATCTGCACGTGGTTTCGAAACTTCATTAGAAACTAATACACTTTCTGAATTTAACAATGAATTCAGTAACGTACTTTTTCCGCCTGGAGCAGCACAAATATCTAAAGCCATTAGTTGTTTGTTAAAATCAACACAACTTAGCAACGCATGTTGAATAAACATTGAACCAGCTTCTTGTACATAATAGCAACCCGCTTGAAACAAGACATCGTGCGTAAAATTAGGCCGCTCAGTTAAATAAAATCCATTGTCATTCCACGGCACTTTTGCGTCTAAATTAAAATTTAACACAGTAGATTTAAACGGATTAATGCGAACGCTTGTTGGCGAATCTATTTGATGTGCATCTATAAAAGCCTCTTTATCAAAACCACAACAATTTGAAATGGAACTTAAAAAGGATGAAGGTAATTCTAACATAATGATTCAAATGTAACAAAGAAATATTATTTTTACATGTGTTCGAAAAAAAACAAACTGATAAAATAACAAATCCTGAAATTGCATTAATCAAAATGCAAAGTTGGTGTGCTTATCAGGAACGTTGTCAGCAAGAAGCTCGCGATAAATTATATGGTTTTGGGCTATGGCCCGATGCGGTAGAAAATATCATCTCTTCTTTAATTGAATCTAATTTTTTAAATGAAGAACGCTTTGCAATGCAATTTGTGCATGGTAAACACGCCATCAAAAAATGGGGGCGT
The DNA here is from genome assembly GCA_044353195.1 of Bacteroidia bacterium. GTDB lineage: Bacteria > Bacteroidota > Bacteroidia > B-17B0 > Aurantibacillaceae > UBA4416. The sequence continues at coordinate 1,788 of JBILCJ010000227.1, forward strand.
ATCAAAATTAAAATTGAATTAAAACAAAAACGGGTGAGTGACTATTGCATAAAAAAAGCAATGGCACAAATTGATGATACTGAATATATGACTACTCTCAGAAAATTAATTGAAACAAAACAACGATTAACGAATGAGAGAAATCCCATTAAATTGAAACTAAAAGTTTTAAATTATGCTTTAAGTAAAGGTTATGAAAAAGATTTAGTATTTGATGTATTGAACGATTAGAAACTAAACAAATAACTCGCTCGCTATTCTATCGGCAAATAATTTTCCGTTACTCGTTAATACATATTGATTATTTGTAAACGTTACCATTCCTTTAGAAATATAGGTATTTATGTTTCGGTTAAATGAATGTATAATTTCTGAACTGAATTTATTTTTCAATACCTCAGCATCAATACCCCAAATGGTTCTCAAAGATGTTAAAATGTATTCATTAAACTGATCGACTTCGGATAATAGTTCTTTTTCGAAATACGATTCGTTTGTATCATTCACATTCTTAATGTATAAACTATTGTTAGATATGTTCCATTGACGAGAAACGCCATCGAACGAATGTGCGGAAGGACCAAACCCAATATAATCAATACCTTTCCAATAATTAGAATTATGATTACTAAACCAATTTTCTTTACCAAAATTAGATATTTCGTAATGAATGAATTTGTTTTTTTCTAAACGATCAATCATTTCTAAAAACAACTCGGAGCTTTTTTCATCATCAATAGCCATCTCTTTTTTAACTTTAAAATCGTGGCCAAGTTTTGTTTTATCTTCTATAGTTAAATTATAACTCGAAATATGCTTAACATCTAATGAAATTGTTTTGTCTAATGTTTTTTTCCAATTAGTCAAATTACTAAATTTTGATCCGTAAATTAAATCAATCGAAATGTTTTCAAAACCTTTATCTTGAGAGCGTTTCACACTTGCTTCACTTTCGGCTGCAGTGTGCGCTCGGTTCATCCAAATTAATTCTTCATCATTAAAACTTTGCAAACCAATACTTAATCGATTAATTTCTAAACGTTTCAATTCTTTTAATTTATCAATACTTAAATCGTCAGGATTTGCCTCTAATGTAATTTCTGCATGAGATGAAACGTTGTATGTTTTATACAATTTTTCTAAAATCAAAAACAATTCTTTTTCTGATAACAAACTAGGTGTTCCTCCTCCAAAATAAATAGTTTCAATATTTTTATTTTTCAAATACGGAAGTCGTAAATCAATCTCTGTTAAAATAGCTTCAACTAAATTTGATTTTAATTTCAGTGATGTAGAAAAATGAAAATCACAATAATGACAAGCCTGTTTACAAAATGGAATATGAATATAAATACCGCTCACTTATTTTTTTAAAAACTATTATTTAATTGATTTTTTAACATCCACACAAATCTTATGCTTTTTTTCATGAAAACAAATCTGCTTCATTTAAATCCCACTCA
>JBILCJ010000085.1:0-8921 GCA_044353195.1 Bacteroidia bacterium
AGTGGTAATTGCCCACAGAGGGGCGAATGTTGGGGTGCAGGCACAGCTACATTTATGATATTAGGTAATATTTGTACCCGCTCCTGTGGATTTTGTGCTGTAGCAACTGGCAAACCAAAGCCAGCAGATTGGGACGAACCAAAACGCGTTGCTAACTCTGTTAAATTAATGAATGTCAAGCACTGTGTAATTACTTCAGTTGATAGAGATGATTTAAAAGATGGCGGCTCCATAATTTGGGCAGAAACTATAAAAGCAATTAGAGAAATTAGTCCTTCTACAAAATTCGAATGTTTAATTCCTGATTTTGCAGGAAAATGGGATAATTTACAACGAATTATAGATGTAAATCCTGATATTGTTTCCCATAACATGGAAACTGTTAGACGACTAACAGCCCAAGTTAGAATTCAGGCAAAATATGATAGAAGTTTAGAAGTTTTAAAACGATTGCATGAAGCAAATGTTCGAACCAAATCAGGCATCATGGTTGGATTAGGTGAAACTGAAGAAGAATTAATTGAAACCATAAACGATTTAGCGTCAGTTAATTGCGACGTTATAACAATAGGTCAATATTTGCAACCAACACCAAAACATTTACCAGTTGCGCGGTTTGTGCACCCCGATGAATTTAATAAATGGAAAGAAATTGCACTAAGCAAAGGATTTAAATATGTTGAAAGCGGTGCATTAGTCAGGTCATCCTACCATGCTGAAAAACACGTTTTTTAATTGAATCATAGTTAAGTTTAAATAGCTAGTTTTATTTTAAACAAAAATATCTTACCACTTGTTAATTAATTGTAACCACTTTTAATATTTTTTTAGTATTTTGAATAATTATAATTTATATTTGTATTTAGAACATTTTTTGAATAAATAAAATAAACCGTCATGAAACTAAATTTTAAAACTTTAGCATACTTTGTAAGCGGAGCAATTATGATAGCTGCACCAATTGCATTAATCAAATCAACGCATTATTCGCCGCGTTTTGAAGGTGATAAAAGAAATAATGCTCAAAGTTGGGCTGGAGCTGAAGGGTATTATAAAATGCTTAAATCAGATCCAAGTACAGGACTTATCAATGAAGAAGGTCGTGCATTAGCAGATCAAGAGGCTTTGTTAAGAATGCAAAACACATCTAAGTTTCGCACGAACAGTGCATTAGGTTTAAATTGGACTGAATTAGGTCCAGATAACGTAGGAGGAAGAGTTAGAGCTATCGTATTTGATAAATTCAACGAAAATGTCATTTATGCTGGTGGTGTTTCTGGTGGGCTTTTTAAATCTACTAATGGCGGAAGCACTTGGAGTCCTGTAAACGACCAATTAAGTAACATGATTATTGGATGCATTGATCAAGATGCAAGTGGAAATTTCATTTATTTCGGAACTGGAGAAGAAAATTCTGGTGGCGATGGAAATTCTGCATTTATTGGCGCTGGTTTATTTAAATTAAATTTAGCTACAAATGCTATAACTTCTGTTACCAATACAGTTTCATATCGCGATATAAAAAATGTAAAATGTCACAAAACAGATCCTAGTGTTATTTATTTAGGAACATTTTCAAACGGATTTAAAATTTCTAAAAATGCAGGTGCAACATGGGGTTCAGCAAAATTATCTACTACAAGTGCTTCAGTTGCTACAAGTGGATTTATAAACGATATTAAAGTTGGTACAGATGGTTCTTATGTTTTTTGTTCAAGTGCTGGTATTTATAGGTCAATTGCTGGTGATGAATTTGTAACTGCAATCACACCATCTATTTCCTTAATCTCAAATTCAGATCGATACTCAACAGAATTAGCAATTGCTCCCTCAAATTCAAATTACATTTATGCTGCAGGCGTAAGAGGCGATAGTAAATTAGGTGGGGTTATTTATACTGAAAATGGCGGTTCAACATGGTACAGAATTGCAAATGCAAGTTCTACAACATTTGACCCATATATTTCTGGTGGAAATGGACAAGGTCAATACGATAACGCTATAACTGTAAGTCCTTCTAACCCAGGTTTATTATTTTTAGGTGGTGTATCTTACTGGAAATGGAATAGAGTTTCTCCAGGCATTGGAACTTGGAATTATGCAGCCTATCAATTTGCTGTAGGTTCTCAACAATATGTTCACTCAGATATTCATACGTTCGAATGGGATCCATTTAATTCAAACAAGCTAATTGTTGGTTGCGATGGTGGTATGTTTAGAAGTATTGATGGTGGTTTAAATTATAGTGCAATCAACAAAGGATTTAATACAACTCAGCCTTATGCTATTGGTTTTGAAAGATACCCTGCATTAGGAGTTTCTGGTTTTCCAATGGGTGGAGTTGCGTGTGGAAATCAAGATAATGGAACAACTTACATACCTGGAACATGGAATGGAACTAAAGGTGCTTATCCTCTAGGTGGTGGTGATGGAAATTTTCTAGAATTTTCAAATATTGCAAACGATGCGGTATTTACTTCAATATACTATGGTCAAGTTGATAGAGCGGCTAATAAAGGGCCTTATGGCGGAAGTGAATTTGTGGATGGAGAATATAGTAAAGTTAATGGAGGTCCTGGAACTGGAGCTTTTGCGAGTTTTGTTACACCTATTAAACTTTGGGAATCAACATCTGATTTTACTTCAATAGATTCTGTTTATTTTACTGCACCTATTATAACCAACAACACAGCTGGATTAGGAGATGGAACACAAAAAGTATTTAAATCAAAAGTTGTTCGTACAGATAATTCAGCTATTTTAGATTCATTGTATTTAACTATTGTGGGTTTACCTACATCAGGTTTAAATTATAGCTCACCTCTTACCTCAACAAAAGTCGGAACAGTTGTAACAACCTATACAACCTCAGTTCCATTTACAATTGGATCTTACTCTGGATTTATAGTTTCATCTAGGTATGGTGCAGATTTTGGAATTTTTCCAGAAATCGACTCGTTAAAAATAACATTTACGACTGCTCCAACTAACGGAACTTTAATTAAAACTTTAGTAACAGAAGCATTTAACTCTGGTGCTAATGTGAGAGTTACAAGTGAGGTTACTTCAGGAAGCAAATTCCCTTATACATTGACCTCAACTTTACCAGCGAGATCAAGAGTACGAGTGCCAGATATCTTACAAGCTAGATTAGCTATTGGACTATCAGGTAGAGTCGTTGTAGTTAAAAAACCATTAAACTTTAGTATCAGTCCAGATTGGTGTACAGTAGCTAGTAGTGTTTCACGCAACGAAACTGACGCAAATTCTCCTTTCACTGGTGTGGTTCAAACGATGGAATGGGATCCAAATGGCGACAATTTATATGTTGGTACACAATCAGGTACTTTATACAGAATTTCACATTTAAAATCTTTATACGATTCTGTAGGAGTAAAATCTATTGATTCACTAAAAGCAAATATGATTGACTCTGCGGGTAATTCACAAAGAAAAAGAAGTCCTATTCGTTGTACAAAAATTGGAACTTTCCCAGGTGGTGTAGTAACATCAATTTCGGTAGATCCAATTAACGGTAGTAAAATAATCGTTACAGTTGGTGGATACGGAACAAGTCCACATGTTTATTTTGCAGCAAATCCTGCGACTCATCCTGCTGCAATGGGCCTAGGTTTATTTTCTTCAAAAATGGGTACTGGAACTACTGGTTTAATTGCTAATGATCCTATTTACTCATCTTTAATAGAAGTCAAAAACACGAATCGTGTTTTAGTAGGTACTGAACATGGATTGTATGCTACTTCTGACATTACAGTTGCTAATCCTACATGGGCAAAAGAAAATAACAATAAATTGCCTAATGTTCCTGTGTTCATGTTACGTCAACAAACGAAAAGCAACTTAGATAGTTATAACTCAGGTATGATTTATGCTGGTACTCATGGTCGTGGAATTTGGGCAAGTGATACCTATTATTCTCAATTTACAGTTGGGATAAACGAGATTACTCCAAAAGATAAAACATTAGTTAGTGAAATTAAATTATATCCAAATCCAACTAGAGATATGGTTAATTTATCTTTTACTATTAAAAAACAAGAGAACTTAACTTTATCGGTATATGATTTAAAGGGTGTTTTAGTGATAACTAAAATTTTAGGTAAACTACCAGAAGGAGAGCAACTTATGCAAATAGGAACTGAAGAATTAATTTCAGGTACATATATTGTAAGCTTAAGCTCAAATACAGAAATTGTTGGTACTAACCGCTTAGTCGTGATAAAATAGATTACCATTTTTAAAACAAAAAACCCTTCGGTGTTACATCGAAGGGTTTTTTGTTTTATATAGATTGTGAATTAAAAATGAAATGACAGGTGTAGGTTAATATCTTATCTGAAATGAATGAATGATTTATTAAAAAAAATCTATTTTTACTATGTTTAAATATATAAACTATTGGCTAATCCATTAAAAAAACTCGCATCACAAACTGCCATTTATGGACTAGGGAGCATATTACCTCGTTTTATTAATTATGCCTTTTCATTTGTACTAACTTATATATTTAAAGAACCAGCACAACTAGCTCCAAACGCAGAGTTTTTTGCATATATCAGTTTTTTTAATATTTTATTTTTGTATGGGATGGAAACAGCATTCTTTAACTTTTATAGTAAGGCTGAAGAAAGTGACAAAGATAAAGTTTATTCAACAGCACTAATATCAATCTTAGTTAGTACAGCTGTATTTACCATTTTTATTATTTCTTTTTCAGAACATATATCTTGGCTAATTAAAGAGCCTGAACACGCCAACTATGTTGTATGGTGCATTTTAATTGTTGCCACCGATGCAGTCATGCAAATTCCTTTCGCAAGATTAAGACAAAAAAATAACGCAAAAAAATTTGCGGGTATTAAATTCATGACAGTTGTCCTTACAATCGCCTTAAATATTTTTTTCTTTATTATTTGTAAAAAAGCTTTTGAAACCAGTGACGAATCTATCTTTTCAAAACTATATAACCCAGAAATTGGTATTGGGTATGCATTTATTTCACAATTAATTGCAAACCTCATCAGTATATTTTTATTGTCTAAAGAATTTAAAGGATTCAACTATATCTTCGATTTTACCTTATGGAAGAAAATGTTCTTATACGCATGGCCATTGATAATATTAGGTTTAGCAGGCATGGTCAATGAAACATTTGATCGTATTGTTTTAAAATACATTCTACCTATTGATGAAGGTAATTATCAAATTGGCGTTTATAGTAATTGTTATAAAATAGCCATGTTAATGAGCATATTTATTCAAGCATTTAAATTTGCAGCTGAACCATTCTTCTTTAATAGTGCAAATTCAAAAAACTCAAAAACTTTAAACGCATTAATAATGAAATATTTTATCCTATTTTGTTTATTCTTGTTTTTAGGCACAATGATGAATTTACCTTGGATACAATTTGCTATTAGCGAAAAATATAGAACTGGATTAGTTGTTGTGCCCATTTTATTATTGGCAAATCTATTTCTTGGCGTGTACTTCAATTTATCTATTTGGTATAAACTAACTGGCCAAACTAAATTTGGAGCCGTGATAACCTTCATTGGAGCCATCATAACATTGAGTATTAATTTTTTATTCATTCCTTATTATGGCTATATAGCATGTGCCTGGGCAACTTTTATGTCTTATGGAATCATGATGATAGTGTCCTATTTACTTGGGCAGAAATACTATAAAATAAATTATAACTTGAGAAGTATTTTCGTTTTTACACTATTAGCACTTGGACTTTATTTCATTTCGTGCCTTTATAATGAAATAAATAATATAGGAATAAAAGTTATTTTGAATAATTTCTTACTCATACTATTTGCAACCGTTTTTTATTTATTAGAATTTAAAAATTTAAAGAAAATTAAACACATCGAACATGAAAGTTAATATTATAAATCATTCGAAACACGATCTTCCAAGTTACGCTACAGAGTATTCAGCTGGATTAGATTTAAGAGCAAATATTGATTCGCCAATAGAATTAAAACCACTTGAAAGACAGCTTATTTCAACAGGATTATTTATTGAATTGCACAAAGGCTATGAAGCACAAATTAGACCAAGAAGTGGTTTAGCATTTAAAAACGGAATAACCGTTTTGAATTCGCCTGGAACTATTGACGCTGATTATCGAGGTGAATTAAAAGTTCTACTTATTAATTTATCTAATACATCATTTCTAATAAATGATGGTGAACGAATTGCTCAAATGGTCATTGCTAAGCACGAACAAATTAATTGGGAGGAAGTAACCTCAATGAACGAAACCGAAAGAGGTATTGGAGGATTCGGGCATACAGGATCAAAATAAAACACTACTCATCTTTAAAAAAATCAAGAAGACGTAAATCAATTAATTGGGTGTTTTGGTAATAGAAATTTAAAATATCTAAATAAGTATACCCTAATTTAGCCATTCTCATAGCTCCTTCTTGGCACATCCCTACTCCATGTCCAAAACCCTTTCCTTTAAAAATTAACGAATCACCTTTGGGCACAATGCTAAAGTAAGTCGATTTTAACTGAAAATCTGTTCTAACAATTTTTAATGGTACTTTAACGTTATTAGATTCAAGAAACGACTTACGAGTATCTTGTTTAAAATTAAACGCGAGTAGCTTTGCATCCTCATCATCGACTGGATAATTGTGTTTAATTTTTAAATAAGATATCCAATCATCTTTTGCAATTTTTCTTTCCCATTTAGCATTTGGCATTTTTAAACTAAAAGAATCGTTCACACTTCGTAAATAAGATAGTTTACTTCCCCAAACGTCTTCCGAATTTAGTGTTTGTCCCCCGCTGTTACTATGAAACGCGGCTTCTATGAGGTTAAGATTTTCATCAACTACAATTTTATTTTTTGTTTCAAAAACAGACTTAATGATATTCAATTCTGTTGGCTTACCAAAATAAGCTTGACAATGTGTGTGGTCGCATAATGAAAACCCTTCAAGCGCATGCTTTTGAATATGAGCTAAAGCAAATGTTCTCGCTAATATCGTTTGGACTTTATAAAACTCAGGATGCGAGAGTCGGCCTGATTCGGCCTGCACAACTCCACCAACATAATTATCTAATTCTATTTCATTGACGCACTTTAAATTGCCTTGTTCAACATCAACTATTATATTATCTTGATATAAGCGCGGTTTTCTTTCCGGTAAAACCATTTTAACTTGGAATGTTGCACCTTGATCTGCGCAAGAAAATTTTATACGTTTAAATTTCCCAACCAAACGATCAGCCGATTTTAATTCTATAGAATCATTTAAATACGTTAATTTAATTGAAGGGTTTGCTGTCGTATTTAAAACTTCAATACCATTAGCCCATAAACTATAATTACCAATCTCTGATTTAATTATAAAAGATTGTACTTTAATTTGCGAAAATATCCTGATTGATAAAACTTCATCGTTATCTGCAAATGACATTTCTGTGCATTTTTCACTTGATTGCCAATTTACAAAGAGCAAAACAATCAAAGCTAATTTTAAAATATGTTTAAGCATTAAGATGATTATACATTAATTGAGCTACCTTTTTTGACGCACCACTGTTTCCAAGCAATTGAATTAACTGATCACAATTTTCCAACATTTCTTCTCTTTTTTTACCAGCAAGAATAGACTTCAATTCGTTCTTTAAATTTGAAGCAGTTAGATCAGATTGTATCAATTCTTTTACAACAGGCTTATCTAAAATTAAATTTGGAAGTGAGATGTATTTAACTCTATTGCCAACAACGAGTCGAGCAATTGAATAGGAAACAGCGCCGCCCTTATAACAAACAACTTGTGGTAATCTAAATAATGCACTTTCGAGCGTGGATGTTCCAGATTTAATAATTCCTGCATGGGCGTGTTGCATCAATGCATACGTTTGATTAAATACAACTTTTATTCCCATGTGAACTGCATTATCATAGGCTTCTTTTGGTAAATTAGTTGTGCCCGCAATTACAAATTGATAATCTTGGAAATCACCAACAACGTTTAGCATAATAGAAAGCATTCTTTCAATTTCTTGTTTTCTACTACCTGGCAAAACTGCAATGATTGGCTTATCATCTAACTTATTCTCTAAAGTAAATTCTTTTCTTGTTGGTAATTTACTTTTTTCTTGTTCGATAGCATCAAGCAAAGGATGGCCAACATAATCAGCGTTATAATCATGTTTTTTGTACACTGCCACTTCAAAAGGGAGAATTACAAACATTTTTTCGACGCTACGTTTCACGATCTCAACTCTATTTTCTTTCCACGCCCAAATGGTTGGAGAAATATAATACATCACTCTTATTCCTTGTTGCTTAGCCCAATCGGCAATACGTAAATTAAATCCCGGATAATCTACTAATATTAAAACATCTGGATTATAGCTTAAAATATCTTGCTTGCAGAACTTTATGTTTTTGAAAATAGTGCGAATATTTTTCAATACTTCAACGAAACCCATGAATGCTAAATCTTTGATGTGTTTACGAGGTTTCTGTTTAGCAACTTGTTCCATTAAATCTCCACCCCAAAACTGAAACTGAATTGTGCTATCAATTATTAGTAATTCCTTCATCAAATTTGAAGCATGCAAATCTCCAGATGGCTCGCCTGCCACAATATAGTACTTCATATTTTTATAATAAAGAAATGTAAAAAACCACCCCAACATAAGCAAAGGTTGCAAACATGATACCTTTACTCAAATCATAAACTTTTTTATTGAGGAACAAATAAAACACTAGTAAATTTATTGTTACACAAATGATGGCTATATCTTGAAAAGTGTTTGCACCTCTTAAATAACGAATAAATCCAAACGGAAAATTCAATTGACTGTGTAAAAACAACCAATAAGAAAAAAATGAGAATAATGGAATAAATACACCAATT
>JBILCJ010000200.1:0-3956 GCA_044353195.1 Bacteroidia bacterium
ATATTTTCACCTGCTCATCGCCATATTTTTTAGCTGTCTCCGTTTTATCTAAACCTTGAAGATCACCATACATTCTCTCGTTTAAAGCTTTGTCATATGTGGTTGGCACAGTCTTACCTGCTACTTCTAAGGCTATACTTAACGTATGCTGCGCTCTTTTTAAATCGGATGCGTATGCTAAATCAAAATGAAATGGTTTTAATTTTTCTCCTGCATTTTTAGCTTCTTGAATTCCTTTGTCAGTTAAATCTACATCAACCCAACCCGTAAACTTATTTTCTAAATTCCATACACTTTGACCGTGTCTAAAAATAACTAATACCGCCATAACTTTATTTTTTTCACAAAAGTAATATAATTATAGCCATTCTAAAATAGTGAATGGTAAATTAAAGAGCTAATCAATTTTAAATATAACAAAACCTTCATTATGTCAGTTAATTATTTACCAATGTATTGACATTTCTTGACTTAATAATGTCAAAAAGACATCAATAACTTTTTGGTTTAATGTTTGTTTATTATTTTCAGCAAACTTAATTTAGTGAGCTAAAAATACAAACAATTAAAAATAAAAAACATGGCATTAGAAATTACAGACGCTAACTTTGAAGAGTTAGTATTAAAATCAGACAAACCAGTATTAGTAGATTTTTGGGCAGAATGGTGTGGTCCTTGCCGCATGGTTGGTCCAGTTGTTGAAGAATTAGCAACTGAATATGAAGGAAAAGCCGTTATTGGAAAAGTTAACGTTGATCAAAATTCAAAAATACCAGCTGAATTTGGTATCAGAAATATCCCAACCTTATTATTTTTCAAAAATGGTCAAATGGTTGAAAAACATGTTGGTGTTGCTGCAAAATCAGTATTAGCTGGTAAGTTAGACGCTCATATGTAATTTTTATTTTACATAAAAAAAAGCTGCATCGTGATTACGATGCAGCTTTTTTTTTGAACTAACTACTTTTATTTCTCTTTGTTCAACATAAATTGCTTTTCTAATGAGAATATAGTGTTTTTTCCCATTTTTAATTCAACTTTTTCTTCTAACGATTTGTAACCTTTCTTTACTATTTTAATGGTATACGATTCATTTCCTTTTAATGTTATAAAGTATTCACCAGTATCTGAAGTTGTAATTGCAGCTTGTTGAGCATTATTGGAATCCGAAATTTGAATATCTACTCCAGAAAGACCCGTTCCTTCAAATCCATCTCTAATAGTGCCTTTCAAAATACTAAAACTTGTATTTATTTTCTTTTGCCCTTCAATTTCAAACAAATTATAATCACTGATATCTGCACTGTAAATATCACTTTCACCAATACCACCTTTTCTATCACTCGCAAAATAAGCTATTTTAGAGTCTGCACTAATAACTAAAGGTCCATCTTTATAAACTGTATTTATGGGGAAACCTAAATTAACAGGCTTACTCCATTTATCTCCACTTAATGTACTTTTAAAAATATCATATGAACCCATTGATCCTTTTCCATTTGAAGAAAAGAAAAGCGTCTTTCCATCTGGCGATAAAAATGCACCAACTTCATCAAATTCAGAGTTTATTTCAGGACCTAAATTAATTGGTTTCCCCCACTCTTTTTTATTGATGCGTTTGGACATCCAGATATCTGCTCTACCAAAACCACCATTGCGTTCACTAATAAAAAATATGGTTTTTCCATCTGGCGAAATGCAAGCACCACCTTCCCAATAGCTAGAATTAATTGGTTTATCTAATACTTCAGGTGTTTTCCATTTGCCACTAATTATTTTGGAAACAAAAATATTTCCACCTCTAGACTTAGAGTCATTCACATCATTTTTGTAGAGATACAATTGTTTTCCATCTGGTGAAATACTTGTACAGGCATCATGAGCAATGGTGTTTATATTACCAGGCGCATCATTGCTTGGTAGCCATTTATGTGCGATAGTGTCATAAGTTGATAAATAAATATCTTGAAAATATTTCCCATCACCTTCTACATCTTTTGGAGAATCTGTTGTTTGCGGTCGACGTGTTGTAAACACTAAAGTAGAACCATCTGCTGTAATACATGGAGTTTGATCGTCATAAACTGAATTAATAGCTAAACCCATGTTTTCAACTTTCATGTTTTTTTTGTCGGCCATCATTTTTTTGGCGTTATTACAATGAGCAATATAAACATCAACTTCTTCCATTTCAACCTCTTTTGAATTACTTAGGTTTTTAAAAGTTGAAAAATAATTCAAAGCTTGATCAATATTTTCATTTAATAAATTTAATTTTCCTAAAATCAAATACGTTTCAGGTTTAATCCCTTTTTCTATTTTAAGTGCTTTTGCTAAAAATTCTTCGGCTAAGTCGTATTTTTTTAATTCAAAATGACAATAACCTATGTAATACAATACATCAACATCCTGAGGATTTTTAATAAGTATCTCCTTATACATATTTAAAGCAGTTGTAATTTGGCCAGCATATAGTTTTTGTTTAGCTAAAACCATTTTAATTTGTTCGGGTGTATCTTTTGAGTAAGAAACAGATTGAACGGAGATTGAAATCAACGATATTAATATAATTTTTTTTATCATCAGAGTATTATTTAAGGATTAAAGATAATTATTTACTTTGTAAATTTTAAGTTTGTTTCAAAGAAAAAAAACTTCATCTTTAACTTTAATTTTTTAACATGGGTGCTATTTTATTTTATTGTTTACTTCCATTTTTGTATTTAATTTCTTTACTACCATTTCCAGTATTTTATTTGTTTTCAGACTTTATTTATTTTTTATTATATCGCGTTGTTGGATATAGAAAAAAAGTAGTTTTCGATAACTTAAAAAACTCATTTCCTGAAAAATCGCATTATGAGCTTAAAAAAATAGAAAAAGATTTTTACCGATACCTTTGTGATTTATTTTTGGAAACTATAAAAACATTAACCATTTCAAGAAGTGAAGCTGTAAAACGATGTAAGTTTAATGCCAAAACAACTCTACTATTCAATGAATTGGCTAATAAGAATCAATCATGTATCATTGTAATGGGACATTATGGTAATTGGGAATGGGCTGGAAATAGTTTTAGTTTACAATGCAAACAACAACTTTACGTCATTTACCATCCACTATCTAATAAATATTTCGATAAATTAATGTATGATTTAAGAACCCGATTCGGAACAAAATTATACGCTATGAAAGATACCATGCGCGAAATGATTCGGAATAAAAATGAAGTAAATGCTACAGCTTTTATTGCCGATCAAACACCTTCCCCTGATAGCGCTTATTGGACAACATTCATGAATCAAGATACACCAGTTTTTTGGGGGACAGAAAAAATTGCTCAAAAATTAAATTATCCTATTGTATACATTACCATTAAAAAAATAAAGCGTGGATATTATGAAGTTGATTCTGAATTACTAATTAATGAGCCAAAAAACACATCGTTAGGAGAAATTTCTGAATTACATACCAGAAAACTTGAAAGTGATATTATTACTCAGCCATCTATATGGTTGTGGAGCCATAGAAGATGGAAACACAAGAAAAACGTTTAAATGTTCTTGTGGTCTAAATAAACTTTTAGTTACCAAAAATGTTAATAAACAAAAGAGATGTATCATGAAATATTCTCTTATTTTTAAACATTATATTTTACAACATTGTCCATAGAAAAAGATATCACAAAACTTAGTCCTAAGAATTTTATCATAATTAAAGGCGCACGCATGCACAATTTAAAAGGTATTGACGTGGCATTGCCTAGAAATAAATTTATTGTCATTACAGGTTTATCTGGATCAGGCAAATCTTCTTTAGCTTTTGATACACTATATGCTGAAGGACAAAGACGATATGTTGAAAGTTTATCAGCCTATGCAAGACAATTTTTAGGAAGATTAGAAAAGCCAAAAGTTGATTACATCAACGGAATATCGCCTGCCATTGCAATTGAA
>JBILCJ010000183.1:0-4360 GCA_044353195.1 Bacteroidia bacterium
AAAAAAAGTAGATAGTAAATTTTTTCGTTCAGCAATCCAAGCAACCGTTTCTACTTGCACGGGATGAAAGGCAAATACAATACTGATAAGTAGTGCTGTTGAATGTTCTTTGAGTAATTTTTTTAAGGTGTAATAAACTAATAGTGAGTTTATAAAATGCCAACCAATATTTTCGATATGATAGCCCATTGGGTTTGCCTCAAATAATTTCCAATCCAATGCATAGCTTAGCATGGTAAGTGGATGAAAATTTCCTACGTAAAAATGAGTGGTTAGTGCTTTTAGTTGAAAGCTATGAACGTCTTTATTTTCTAGAACATATTCTGTATCATCCCAACTCATAAAATCAGCATGCATTAATTTAAAATAAACAAGGCAAAAGGCTAACAATAAGCCTAAGCCAAATAAACTTTCTTTTTTTAGGATATGTGTTTGTGTTAATTTCACTAAAACAAATTTAATGTTTGTAGTTGTATAAACTAACAAAATATTAAATTTACAGCATGCTAAAACTATCCGTAGTCATCATCACATTTAACGAGGAAAAAAACATTGCTCGTTGTCTTCAATCTGTTCGGCAGGTTGCTGATGAAATTGTGGTACTCGATTCGTTTAGTAAAGATAAAACAAAGGAAATTTGCTTGAGTATGGGTGTCCGTTTTTTTGAACATGCTTTTGATGGACATATTCAACAAAAAAACAGAGCCATTTCTTATGCTAGTCATGCACATATTTTGTCGTTAGATGCCGATGAAGCTCTTGACGAAACATTGGTGAAATCAATTCTAAAGGTGAAACAACAATTTAGTTGCGATGGTTATTACATGAACAGGCTTACTAATTATTGTGGTAATTGGGTGCATCATTGTAATTGGTATCCTGATAAAAAACTACGTTTGTGGGATAGTACCAAAGGGCATTGGACAGGAACAAATCCGCACGATAAATACGAACTATTTGAAGGTGATAAAAAAACCGGACACTTAAAAGGCGATATTTTACATTACAGCATTCACACCATTGAAGATCATTACAAACAAGTGGAGTATTTTACAACCATTGCTTCAAAAGCTTATTTTGAAAAGAAAAAGAAAGCACCATTGTATAAATTAGTTGTTAATCCAATCGCTAAATTTATTGATCATTACCTTTTACATTTAGGATTTTTGGATGGGAAAACTGGTTTTTTAGTTTCTAAAATTTCGGCCTACGCAACGTATTTAAAATATAAAAAACTGAGAGCGTTGTATAAATAAATTTACAATTCAGTTAAAGCAACCATAAATTTTTCAAGTTTCAATTTCATGTCTTTTGCAATGCAATCGTAATTATTCACTAAAATTGAAAACGCTAAGGTTTTTCCTGATTTGGTTTTAACATAACCGCAGTAACCTCTTGCTCTATTGATGTAACCCGTTTTAGCTCGTAAGTTATTTTCGGCAAATGTTCCTTTGCATAAATTAGTCATACTTCCGTTTTTTCCCGCAATCGGCAAGGAATTGTGAAAGGCTTCGTAATGTAAGACATCATGAAATAAATTATTTAAAATTTCTGCTTGAAGTTTTGGCGTTATCGTGTTTGCTCTTGATAATCCACTTCCATCTACCATGTGTAAACCAGTGATGTCAAGACCTTTGTTTTTCCAAAACGTTTTTACGGCATCAATTCCATTTTCTGTCGTGCCTTGTTTCTTTGTTTGCGTTGCTCCAATTGTTTTTAATATGCTTTCTGCATAATGGTTATTGCTTTTGGTATTGGTATAAAAAATAATTTTTTCTAGTGTTGGACTTGTGTGCGTGTAAATCCATTTTGATTGAAGTTTTTTAATTTCTTGTTCGCTTAAGTTTTCTTTGGGCAAAAACAGAGTGTTTTTTTTGAGCAGTTGCGTTAAATCATCACGAAAGTAAAGTTGAGGTTCTGGCATCTGAGCTTCTATCTCGTAGTGTGTTTTATTTGGAGGTATGGTTCCTTTTACCTCGCGTGTGTATTCATTCGGGTTTCCATAAACATAGGCTTCATCTTCTGTTCCTAAACTTAACACATTTGATTGTATAGTTAATTTTTTTCCAACATAATCTGGCTTTATACTTTCAATGTTAGCGAATGTATTGGATTGATTGCTTGTGTAAAAAATAGAAAATTTATTGTCCTTGTAGGATAAACCATTTGCACCAGCACCAAAATAATTGCCAATGTCTCCCCAAATCCATGAGTCGGGAATAGAACTGTTAAAGCACTCATTATCAAGCTTTATAGCGTTTATGTTTTTTATTCCTGTTAATTTTATTTTTTTGAGTAATCCCGAAAAAAACAGAGAATCGTTATTGTAAAAATAAGTGGAGTTAAAACTTGGGTCGCCAGCGCCAAAAATATTGAGTTCTAAAAATGGTGACGTTTGCATACTATCGCCTTGATAGTGAATGGAAAATTGTGTTTTATAAGTAAAGTCTTTTTTTAAAATACCTAATGCAGCTCCTGTTGTTACAATCTTTAATGTGCTTGCTGGTATCAGTGCTAAGTCACTTTGATACTCTTTTATGGTTTTCCCTGTTGAAACATCTATCACGCACCAGCCGTAACTTGCGTGTTTCAAATTGGGGTCAGTTTTAAATTGAGATTGCACTTCTTCAACACTGCTTTGAGCGTATAAAGCAAATTGAATAAACATTAAAAAATGGAGGATGTATTTTTTCATAAAATCTTCTTCATTAAAACTATAAAATATGTCAGCTTAAACTTTTAAATATTAAAATTGTTTTTAACTTTATATAACTCAAAACACTAATCATGGTTTATGCCCAACTCTGCTTTTGCCTTTAAACAATTTAATGTAAAGCAAGATAAATGTGCTATGAAAGTTGGCACCGATGCCGTTTTATTAGGCTCATGGATTCAGCCAAATGGTTCAACACATATTTTAGATATTGGAACAGGAACGGGCGTTATTGCTTTGATGTTAGCTCAAAAAACAAATGCTTCGATAGTTGGCATTGATATTGATGTTAGCGCCACACAGCAGGCTCAAGAAAATGTTGATGAAAGTAAATTTAAAAACAGCATCACGCTTTTTAACACGTCGTTTCAAGATTATGTAAAAACAACGTCACTAAAATTTCAGCTCATTGTTTCTAATCCTCCATTTTTTGAGCAGTCACTTAAGTCGAGCGATGAAAAACGTTCAAACGCAAGGCATGCAGATGTTTTACCTTTTGATGAATTATTAGAAGGTGTGATTAAAGTATTAGACGAATCGGGTAAATTCTGTTTGATTTTACCCACTTTGGAGGCAGATAAGTTTAGAAATATGGCTCAAAAAAAAGGCCTATACTTATCCAAATTATTGCGTGTTAAATCAAGAGTGGATAAAGATACTGATAAGCGCCATTTGATGCAGTTTGAATTTAAACCAACTGAATTTTCGGAGGAAACCATCGCTATTGAAGAAGATGAAAGGCATAGTTATACACAAGCATATAAAGAGCTAACGAAAGCATATTACATCAATTTTTGATAGAATTAACATTAAAAAATCAACTTATTTTAACATTTTATTTGAGACATAGATTATTTTTTTGTAATATCTTTCGTGTCTATTTAAATCAAACCACAATGTTTGGTTGATAGTTTCTTATTACCTTTAAACGCATAAAACATAAACACCATGAACACAGATTCTAACGTAAAAAAAAGTTTGGCTAAACGTATTTTAAAATGGTCTGGCATAACATTTCTTGTATTATTAGTTGTTATCATCATAGCACCATTTCTTTTTAAAGATAAGTTAATACAACTTGTGAAAGAAGAAGCCAATAAAAGTTTAAATGCTAAAGTTGATTTTGGCGATTTTGATTTAACCTTGTTCAGCTCGTTCCCTGATTTTCGATTTAAAATTCAAAACTTGAGTGTTATCAATGTTGAACCTTTTGCTGGAGATACATTAGCTTACATCAAACAATTGAGTTTTGATTTAGATATTAAAAGTGTTATAGCTGGCGATAAGTATAAAATTAATTCTATTATTATTAATGAACCACACATTCAGGCCACCATTAGTCATGATGGAAAAGCAAGTTGGGATATTGCAAAAGCAACTGTAGATACTGCAAAAACAGAAGCGCCAAGCGATACAACAGCAACAAAATTTGCAATGACGTTAAAAACTTTAAAAATAAATCACGCTAATATGGTGTACAACGACATTCAAGGAAATACGTATGCAAAACTAACAGATATGAATTACACCATGGGTGGAGATTTTACGCAAGATGTATTTACCCTTTCTAACTTATTAGAAATTTCAGAAACAACTGTTTCTTATGGTGGAGTAGGGTATTTAACTAAAGCGAAGTTGCATGTTAAA
>JBILCJ010000184.1:0-4334 GCA_044353195.1 Bacteroidia bacterium
CAGGAGATTGCGGTGCATCATCTTTAGTACTGGATGCTCTTGGGAATATTTACACCACGGGATTTTTTATTGATACCGTAGATTTTGACCCCGGACTTGGCACCTATAACTTGGTTGGAGAATACTATGGTGATGCATTTATTTGCAAGCTAGATGCCGGTGGAAGTTTTCAGTGGGCAAAACAATTGAGCGGAAATGGCAATGAGTCTGGGGTCACAATAGCATTGGATGCATCAGGAAATGTTTATACCTCAGGAGTATTAAATGCAACAGCTGATTTTGACCCCGGAGTCGGCACTTATAACCTAAGTTCGGCTGGTATAGGGAATTCTGATGGTTATATTTCCAAATTGAATGCCTCTGGTGATTTTGTATGGGCAAAACAATTAGGAGGGGCTATTGGTAGTAGCTTATTCATAAGTTCAATAGTTCTGGGTGCTGATAATAATGTATATAGCATAGGTAATTTTTCACAAACGGTAGATTTTGATCCTGGGACAGGCATAAATAACCTAACTTCCTCTGGACCATATGATGTTTTCATCTCAAAACTAGATAATAACGGGAACTTTATCTCAACACTGCAATTTGCCGGGTCTGGTTTTGCCGAAGGAAGATCCTTAGCCCTTGATAATGTAGGAAATATCTTTGCCACAGGTAACTTTAAGGCAACAACCGATTTTGATCCCCAAACAGGTGTTTTCAGCCTAACATCTAATGGAGCTGACGATATTTTTATAATCAAACTGCAAAATGAGTTGGAAAATACCACTTCAATTAACGAAGATTCATGGACTAGTAAAATCAATCTTTATCCAAACCCTACAAATGGTAAAATAACTATTGAGTCGAAAAAAGGATTTGAAGATGCCATAATAAATGCAAAAAACATTTTAGGACAAGAAATATTTAATCAAACCTATTCATCAACGAATAGTATAGTGTTTACACTCGATGTTGCACCTGGATTATATTTCATTGAAATAATATATGAAGGAAAAGTTTCAACTCTAAAAGTGATAAAAGAGTAATATACATTAACAACCTTATAATTTTTATATAACTAAAAAAAACAACTAAAAAAATGAAAACTAAATTAACACTTCTGCTTATTGCAGTAATTTCAATTAAAAATTTATTAGCACAGGACACATTAAGTGTACTTTTTATTGGTAACAGTTATACCTCATATAACAACTTGCCATTACTTGTTAAAAACCTCTCAACATCGGCTGGAAAAACATTGAATATTGATTCGAACATGCCGGGAGGATACCTCATGTCAAGTCACGCTGCTGATGGGACAACTCTTTCAAAAATAAGTATGGGGAACTGGGATTATGTCATTTTACAAGAGCAAAGCCAAATCCCAACGATTGAGTATTATCGCTATAACGATATGTATCCTGCCATGATTGATTTAAAAGCACTTATTAAGTTGTACAATCCTTGTGCGAAAATAATCACTTATATGACCTGGGGAAGGCGATTTGGTGGGCAACAATGTGACCCAAGCGGAACTTATTGTAGCCCTGTGTTTGCCAATTTTAATCACATGCAAGATTCACTAACAAGTGCCTACCTTGAAATAAGCGAACAATTAAAAGTTCAATGCGCGCCTGTAGGTGTGGTATGGCAAAATATACTAAATGATACTAATCTTGTTTTACATAGTGGCGATAATAGCCACCCTAATATTGATGGAAGTTATGTGGCTGCCTGTACTATTTTTACTAGTATATGGAAACAAGGCACCAGTGGATTAAGCTATACTGCTGGGCTATCCAGTTCATTAGCACTATATTATCAATCAATATCTGACAATACAATTTTCAGTAGCGCTAATGATTGGAATCTTCACATCAATAATCCAACCGCTAATTTTAGTGAGTCTATTTCAGGCAACACAGCTACATTTACTAATTTATCAACTTCAATTAATAATACACTAAACTATCTTTGGAATTTTGGAGATGGCAATACATCTAGTATTCAAAACCCAAGTCATACTTATACAACAAGCGG
The DNA here is from genome assembly GCA_044353195.1 of Bacteroidia bacterium. Lineage (GTDB taxonomy): Bacteria > Bacteroidota > Bacteroidia > B-17B0 > Aurantibacillaceae > UBA4416. The sequence goes on from JBILCJ010000184.1 coordinate 2,026, forward strand.
AACTTACACTATAACTTTAATCGCCTCAGATTGTATTTTTTCAGATACCATAATAAATACCATTCAGGTTGGAATAACAAATATGATAGAGGGGTCACTTAGTAATTTTGAATTTTACCCTAATCCAACAACAAATCAAATGAATTTAAAAATAGATAGCAGATTTATTGGCTCTGTTTATACTGTTTATGATAACTCAGGTAGATCTGTTTTAAACGGAAAAATCATCTCAGAAAACACTCTTATTGAACTCGGTGATTTATCAAAGGGTCTTTATTTGTTATGTGTTGGAGAGAATTTGAGGCAAACATTTAAGGTTATAAAGGAATAAGCAAACTCATACTTGAATTTATGGTTTAGAGATTAACAATTGCACAAGTATAGTTATAAAGAAGTCATCAATTTATTTATCATAATCTTGAAATATCACAGTAACCAAAAAAATAAATCTTATTATTATAAACAATACAAACAGTATTCGGCTAAATTAAACTATCCTTTATTTTCTCATGATTATTTGATTAACTATTTTTCATGAGAATGTAATTTTTAATACCGCATTTTAAAAATAATTTTTGTTTTATTTGTAGTTGGTGTTTTACGTCAATAAAAATGTATCAGCATTTACTTCACCAAAAACCGCTTTAAATCAACTAATACATTGAGATCTTCAAAGAATGAGTTTGAAAAAATGTCGGTAGTTTCCACTCCAAGGGACAAACTATTTTTTTTGAGTTTGTCCCTTTTTTATTTCCTCTGAAACCCTTGTCAATATTAATTGTTAGAGATACTATGTTTTTTAAAAGTAGGGTTCGAACTTTTTTTAAAAACAAGGTTTTTAACCTAGTATCTCAAAGGGAGTCGAACTTTTTAGATTATATTTCTGTAATTCTTCAATTATTAGAAATAGGTTTTGACAGCAAATTCAAATTGCTCAATGAAAATTTTCTTAAATGCACTAATGTTATTTTGCTCATAAAAAATTAACATATCCTTTTTATAATCTATTGAATCAACCGTTCTATAAGAAATGGGACAATAATTGTTATTCATCATTATTGCGTTGCTGATGATTCGTGCAGTTCTTTTATTTCCATCATTAAATGCTTGTATGTATGAAATTAGTACTAAAATAAATAATGCTTTTGTTTAAAATTTCAGCAAGTAAAATAATCGGTCCTTCATCGAATTCAAAATATTTTAGCAATTTTTCATAGGCATAGTTGGTTATTTTGCCTACAAAGGAATCGGTTATTTCATTCAAGAAAAATCAATTCGGATAAGACGAAAAGAGGATTAAGCAATTTCAAATTTAACAATCGGTGCTCTTTTTCTTTAAGTCCTTTGGACATATCGATTTCATTGTGTTTTAATTTTATTTTTCTGCTCGTGTGTCTCTTTTATGAGATGACGGATAGGTTCGTTTATTGGGTAGTTTAGGCTGCTCATTTCAATTAAAATACTTTTTTGATGTATATTTGTAAACGCCAATAAATATTAATGCAATATCAATATTATATTATTTAGTTGAAAATGGAATCTATAGTTAGTTATAATGTCTCAAACCCGCTGTTAATTGACAAAATCTCGTCAATTGTATTTTGGCGTCGATCGGCTAATTATACTGAATCAACTGTTTTTTTACCAAACAATATCTGCGGTTTTGGGTTAACAGTGTCTGGGGATTTGCTCGTAAAAAACAAAACTGACTTTCAAATAATGCCGAAATACGGCACCAGGAACACGTTGATGAAGCCAAGTGAAATTAAAACTTTAGGGGATTTTTTGAATATTTCAGTGCGACTTACAATTCCAAACGGGTTAAGTTTATTTACAAAAATACCAATGAATGTTGTCTATAAAGAAGACGCTACTTCTTTATACGATATTTTTACTAATCAAGAAATTAACGATCTTGTAGATTCACTAACAGAAGCAACAAATGATGAAAAAAAAATTAAGGTACTGGAACTCTTTTTAGTGTCAAAGTTAATTGTTTGTCAGCCACCTCTGTATTCGGCAATCATTAATAAAATTCACGCTACAAAAGGTCAGTGCAATGTAGCGCAAATGGCCGCATTTTTCTCGGTTTCGGAACGAACTATTCATCGATTATTTAATAAATTCGTTGGGGTGAATCCAATCAATTACATTAACTTGATTAAATTTAGAACTTTTTTACAGCACTCTTCAAGTTCAAATAATCATTTGTTAAGTGTTGCGATAGATACTGGATATTACGATCAGTCGCATTTTATTAAACATTTTAAAGCCTTTAGCACACAAACTCCTTCGCAATTCTTTGAAAA
>JBILCJ010000186.1:0-4319 GCA_044353195.1 Bacteroidia bacterium
TGCAAATGCATCGGTATCTGTTCCAGTACTTCTACTTGCTGCTTGTCGTTGAAATTCAATTTTGTTTTTTTTAGCAGCTTCAATAATTAATTTTAGTAAATTATTTTGAACGGCTGGTCCATAAGATAGCACAGGGCCTTTGCCACAGGCTAAATCTCCGCTTGTTATTTTATTCATCATTGGTGTTTGTGTATCATGACAAACATCTGTTATGATTGCAACATTTGGTTTTATTTTTTGAGCTATCATGGTCGCGCCATTTAATCCAACTTCTTCTTGAACAGCATTTACAATATATAATCCAAATGGTAATTTTATTTTTGTTTCTTTTAATATGCGTGCTACTTCTGCAATCATAAATCCACCAATGCGATTATCTAACGCTCTCCCCAGGAAATAGCGATTGTTTAATTCCATAAACTCATCTTCGTAAGTCACTACACATCCTACATGAACGCCGAGAGCTTCAACTTCTTTTTCGTTTTTACAACCTAAATCTAAAAATATATTTTTAAGGGTTGGAGTTTCTTCTCTTGCAGCATCACGCACATGTATGGCAGGCCAACCAAACACACCTTTCACAATGCCTTTATCTGTGTGTATGTTTACTCGTTTCGAAGGTGCAATTTGATGATCACTGCCTCCGTTTCTTCTTAAGTAGACAAATCCATCTTTTGTAATGTAATGCACAAACCAAGATATTTCATCAGCATGTGCTTCAATTACCACTTTGTAGGTAGCCTCTGGGTTAATAACTCCAACAACTGTTCCATAGGTATCTACAAAATAATCATCAATATAGGGTTTGATATATGAAAGCCATAATTTCTGACCTTCACTTTCAAATCCTGTTGGAGAGGGATTATTAATGTATTTTTTTAAAAACAGTAATGAGTTTTCGTTATAAATACTTTTTTCTTTTTTTGAGGATGTTTTGGCCATGATAAAAGCTGTGTTATAAGTTTTAAATATAAATAAAAAGTAGCAGATTATATATTAAAAATCATAAAATATAGGATGAGATGATACTTAGATAAAATATGTATTTTTGATTTTTAATTTTCTTTTTTAAATGTTAAGCAATACGATAGAAATCTATACTGATGGAGCTTGTTCTGGGAATCCAGGGCCAGGTGGTTATGGTATTGTCATGAAATATAAAGATCAGCGTAAAGAGTTTTCGGGAGGTTTTACATTAACAACAAATAATAGAATGGAATTATTAAGTGTCATTTTAGGATTGGAGAAAATAAAAAAAATGGGGTGCGAAGTGATTGTATATTCTGATTCAAAATATGTTTTAGATTCAATCAATTTAGGATGGGTTTATAACTGGCAAAAAAAAGGATTTAAGGATAAAGCCAATGTTGATTTATGGAAACGATTTTTGTTAATTGATAAGAAGCATGCGGTTAAATTTATATGGGTAAAAGGCCATGCGTCAAATAAAGAAAATAACAGGTGCGATGAATTAGCAGTTGCTGCTAGTAAAAGTAAAAGTTTACTAGTTGATGAAGGATATGAATTAATAAATAAAAAATAAAGTTAACTCCATAAAAAAAGGCGAGCAATGCTCGCCTTTTTTTATGGATGAAAATACATATTACCAAATAACTACTCTTTTTTCAACTGGAATAAACATCCCGTCACCTTCTTTTACATCAAAGGCTTCGTAAAATTCAGGCATATTACTTAATGGTCCTATTGCTCTGAAATTACCTGGAGAGTGTGGATTTGTCGCAATCATCTGTTTTAAATACGCATCACGCATTAATGTCTTCCAGCCTTGTGCCCAAGAAATAAAGAATCGTTGCTCCCCAGTAAAACCATCCATTACTGGAGATTTTTTTCCTTCTAAGGTTCTTTTGTATGCATAGTAAGCCATTGTTAAACCGCCTAAGTCAGCAATATTTTCACCTTGAGTTAATTCTCCATTGACATGAAGTGTGTCGATTGCTTTATAACTATTGAATTGATCAATAATTAGTTTTGTTTTATTTTTAAAATTTTTAAAGTCGGCATCACTCCACCACATTTTTAAGTTACCATCTGCATCAAACTGTGCACCTTGGTCATCAAATCCATGCGTTAATTCGTGCCCAATAATTGCGCCCATGACACCATAATTAAATGCATCATCTGCGCTTGGGTCAAAGAATGGAACTTGCATAATGCCAGCAGGAAAAGCTATTTCGTTTGATGTAGGATTGTAATAAGCATTAACCGTTGGTGGAGTCATTCCCCATTCCATGCGATCTACAGGTTTACCAATTTTCGCTAACATTCTATTGTATTGAAATTCGCGTCCATTACTTACATTGCTCCAATATGAATTCGTGTTAATTTTTAAATTAGAGTAGTCAATCCAATTATCAGGGAAACCTAATTTTTTAATAATTTTATCTAACTTTAATTGAGCAGCAGCTTTGGTTTCAGCGCTCATCCAATCGCGAGAATTGATACGAAGTCTATAAGTTGAAATTAAATTATCAACCATAATGATTACTTTCTTTTTAGAATATTCATCAAAGTATTTGTCAACATACAATTTACCTAAAGCTTCGCCTAAAGCTTCATCAACAGCTCCTTGAACGCGCTTGTAGCGAGGTTTCATTTGTTTTTTTCCAGACAAAACAGTTCCGTTAAATTTAAAACTTTCATTTACAAATTTGATCGATAAATAGGGAGCAGCATCAGAAATTAATTTCCATTTTAAAAACACTTTCCAATCTGAAATTTTCACCAAACTAATAAATTGATTTAACCCTTTGTAAAATTGTGGTTGGTTTAAAACTAACACAGATGGCGTTTTCATTCCTATTGTAGAGAAATATATGTCCCAATCAATATTCGATGTTATGGCTTTCAATTCTTCGATTTTGAATGGATTGTATTGTTTTTCCACGTCACGTTGTTCCGTTGCATTTTGTGAATGTTTGGCAAGATTCGTTTCGATATCCATAATAATTTTTGCTTGAGATTTTGCTTCTGAAGCATTACTACCCAAACAAATAAACATACGCTCTATGTGACTTACATATTCTTTTTTTATGGATTCGTATTGTGCTTCGAAATAAAAATCTTTATCTGGTAATCCAATACCTGTTTGTCCTAAATAACAGGTATTCGCATTACTGTTCTTAAAATCTGAATACACATAAAAACCTAACATACCAGAAATACCTTTTTTATTAAGTATAGCGGTTGTTTTAAATAAATCAGATTGAGTTTTAATGGCATCAATTAATTTTAGATCATCCGAAATCGGATTCATACCATCTTTTTCAATAGCTGTTGAATCCATGGCGGTTAAATAAAAATCTCGTAATTTTTGTTCATTTGAACCGCTTGTTGGATTTTCATTTTTAGCTAAATCAATCATTAATGATTTTAAATTAGCTAAATTTCGTTCGTTGATTTCATTAAAACTGCCCCAGCTTCCATCACTCGCAGGTATTTGCTGGTTTTTTAACCAATTGCCATTTGCAAATTTATAAATATCATTTTTTGGACTTACAGAATAATCAATATATCCAAGATTTAGTCCTGAATGCTGTGCGCTTGCATTTGCCACAAAAAACAGGGAACAGGTAATTACTATTAGTTTTCGCATAATTGTTTTTTTTAGTAAATATAAATTAAAATTTCACAACCCAATAAATAATTTGGATAAGGAAAAATAAATGATGATGAACGGTATTTATATGAAAAAATTGTCGGGTACTTCTTTAATTAAACCAATTTCATGAGCTTTATGAACCATGAGTTGAATCGCATTTTTACCTAAATCACCCAAACTAATACTAAACTCATTGACGTATAATGAAATATGTTTTTTCATCACCTCTTCACTCATTTCTTGCGCATGTTTTTTTACAAATGGCATCGAGCTGTCTGGATTTGAAAAAGCAAATTCTACACTTTGTTTAATTAATGTATCAACGGTTTGTTGTAATTTTTTATCTATATTTTTTTTAATCACAATGCCTCCTAAAGGGATTGGAGCATGAATTAAACTTTCCCAAAATTCACCAAGGTCAATTATTTTTTCTAATCCTTTTTCTTGATAGGTAAATCGATTTTCATGAATAATAAGTCCTGCATCTATTTTGTTTAAAAGTAATGCGTTTTCTATATCACTAAATAGCATTTCCTTTTTGTTTTTAGCGTTTGGAAAAGCAAGCGATAACAAAAAGTTGGCTGTTGTGTATTTGCCAGGAATAGCAATGCTTGCAGTGTTAATATCTGTTATTTTGTTTTTAGAATTTTGAATGAGTAAAGGCCCACAATTAAAACCTAACGCACTCCCACTATTTAAT
>JBILCJ010000187.1:0-4286 GCA_044353195.1 Bacteroidia bacterium
ACTATCACCATTTCTCTATTAATAAGTTTATTTTTTTTTTTCTATTTTCTTGTTGAGGTATTTTACCTTTAAAATTATGTTGAAGATAAAGTTATTAGCTATCAGTATTATTTTAACTACCATGGTATTTGGGCAATCAATCCAAAACCAATCTTCCTTAACGCGTGTTTTATTTGTATTTGATGCGAGTAAAAGCATGAAGTCGTTGCATGGCTCAACTTCTCGTATTGAAGGTGCTAAAAAGTTGTTTTATAAATTTTTGGATAGTTTAAATGCTCAACCAAATTTTCAATTTGCTTTGCGTATGTACGGACATACCGTTAAGTATCCTCCTGGTGATTGTAACGACAGTAGATTGGTTGTGCCATTTGGTAAAAATAATATTCAACTCATTAAATCAAAAGTGGCTGAAGCGCAACCAACAGGTATTACACCTATTGAACACTCTATTACACAATCAGCTAACGATTTCCCAGATGCTAAAGCAAAAAACATCATCATTTTAATTACCGATGGAATAGAAGAGTGCGGAGGAGATCCATGTAATGCTAGACAAAAGTTAATTGATAAAGGAATTGTTTTTAAACCTTTTATCATTGGCATTGATTTAACCCTTGAACAAATAAAAACATTTGATTGCGTAGGGGACTATTTCGATTTTAATGACGTCAATACATTTTCGACAATTTCTAATTCTATTACAAAACAAAAATTAAGTAAAACATCTTGTCAGGTTAATTTGTTAGACCTTTCCAAACAAGCAATAGAAACCAATGTAAATATCACATTCTATAACTCAAAAACCGGGCAGTATGTTTATAATTTCATACATACCTTAAATCAAGTAAATCAACCAGACACATTATATCTTGATGATTTTCCGGTATATCAAGTCGTAGCTCACACAATTCCTCCAGTAATGATTGAAAATGTAAAGTTACAGCATGGTAAACATACCACTATTTCCATGGAAACACCTCAGGGTTTTTTAGAAGTAAAACGTCCAGATGGAATTTATAATTTTAATCAAAAAGTTAGGATTATGATTACAAAATCAATGAGTGATAATAAGACCTTACATGTTCAGCAAATGAATAGTTTAGAAAAATATATTGTTGGTAATTATAACCTAGAAATATTAACCTTACCTCGCATTTATTTGAATAACATACAAATTAAACAATCTCAGCAAAAATCCATTGATATTCCTAGCGCTGGTATGCTAACCTTAAAAGCGCTTGATAACGGAGATGGTTGTATTTTGAAGGATAATCAAACACTGGATTGGGTTTGCAATTTAACGAAAGATAACACACAAGTTTTTTACCTTCAACCTGGTAATTACCGGATTGAATGGCGTTCAAAAAATTTGAAAGGTTCAATTTATACCATTGAAAAGAAATTTAAAATCACTTCTAATGAAGAAACAAAAGTTGAACTTTATAAATAATTAAATCCAGCCTCCCATGGCTGTTTTGGCAGTTTTTCTTCTTCCTCTACAATCCTTAGGAGTTTTGCATGCAGAAACACAAAAGATTAATATTAATAAAACAGAAATGATTTTCGCCATTGGTAAATAATTAGTTTTAGCCACGTCACTCATATGTTTTTCTAATGTTCTAATGATTTTTCTTTGTATTTTTTTATTTGAGTTTTAAGTGCTTCACAAGCTAAATCAATAGATTCCTCAAAAGATAGAGATTGTTTTTTTGAAAATAATTCCTGACCCTTTGCATTTATTTTAATTTCAGCCACTTTATTTTCATTATGTACGTCTTTATCTAAACGTAAAATAATTTCACAAGAAATTAATCCATCATAGAATAAGGTTAATTTAGTTGCTTTCTCATGAGCAAAATCAATGAGTTTTTTGTCTGCATCAAAGTGTACGGATTGAAGATTGATTGTCATAATGTTTATTTTTAGTTGATTAATAATGAATTAAGAGTCACCTCTTGGGTGTGCTTTTTTATATGATTTTTTTAATACATCAATGGTTGTATGAGTATAGATTTGTGTCGCACTTAAACTGGCATGACCTAATAAATTTTTTACTGCTAATATATTAGCACCGTTATTTAATAAATGCGTTGCAAAAGTATGCCTCAATACATGTGGACTTTTCTTTTGTATGGTTGTAATTTGAGAAAGGTATTTTTTTACAATGAGGTAAACAGCATTTTCGGTTAATGGATTTCCCTTACTATTAACCAAAAGCATCATATGTTCTAATTTTTGTTCTTGTTTTACTTTTAAATAGGCTTCAAGGTTACGTTTTAAACTCAAACTTATTGGAACAATGTGTTCTTTATTTCTTTTCCCTAAAACTTTAAGTGTGGAAGCAAATATATTGGTGTTTGATTCTGTTAAATGAGTTAATTCGGAACGACGTAAACCTGTTTGGTATAAAATATCTAAAATTAATTTATCACGAATGCCATCAAAATTTTCTTCAAAAATAAGTTCGTTGAATAAAAAATCCATTTGATGTTCTTCTACAAAAACGGGAAGTCGTTTATTATTTTTTGGCCCTGTGATTTTTGACATGGGATTAAAACTAATGACCTTCTGAACCATCAAAAATTTAAAAAATGTTTTTAAAGATGATAGCTTTCTATTGACGCTTTGTGGAGTAAGTTTTGCGTTCAACAAAAAACTAATCCAACCTCTGATATGTTGATAATTGATTTCAGTGACAGAAAAATTTTCTGCTTCAATATCTACAAATGTAAAAAATTGCTCAAGATCACTTTGATAGGCAAGCAAGGTGTGAGCAGATAGTTTTTTTTCGTGCTTTAAGAATTCAAAAAAAAGAGTTAAATGAGTATTTAACATAAAAAAAACCTAAGGTTAGAACGAATTTAGAGTATAAATTCGACATAACCTTAGGTTAAATCCTAAAATATATTAAAATTAAAAATAATTAAGCTTCAGTAGCGCCTAATTGCATTTTTTCTTTATAAACCGCTTTAATACGAGTTTGTCTGTTAGTAATTGAAGGTTTTTCAAAGTTTTTACGACGACGTAATTGCTTTACAACACCTGTTTTTTCAAATTTCTTTTTGAATTTTTTTAAAGCTTTTTCAATGCTTTCTCCTTCTTTAACTGATACTATTAACATTATATAATTTTTATTAATTTTTAATTTGGGTGGCAAATATATGGCTTATACTGATAAATACCAAATTATAATCACTTTTATTTTATAATTACACCATATTTGACCTTAAAATCTTCGTTTTACGAAAGTTTTAGCTTTATGTTTCTGTCTATTCTAGTTTCTTGGATAAATAAATATAACTGCCTTTGCAAAAATTTAACAACCACTTACTTTGCTGGTAAAGTTGATATAACGAAATCTCAAGCAAAAAAGTACTGTCAATTACTTTCGAGAGGCAATACCTGTCGTGAAATAAACTAATTCAAGCGTTTTAGGCTGGTGATGTTTGCTAGATTAATCTGAACCAAATATAATCCAAAAAAAAACGCTATTCTTTTCAGAAATAAATCCATTACCTTTACAATCTTATGAGTAAAATTAAAAAGAACATTTTTGTTGAAAATGCTGAAATTGTAGATATTTCATCTGAGGGAAAATCAGTTGCAAAAGTTGACGGCATGGTCATTTTTGTTGATGGCGGTGTGCCTGGCGATATAGCCGACGTGATGATTACACGAAAAAAAAATAGTTATGCTGAAGGGCATATCGTAACATTGAAAAAACAATCTCCCAATAGAATTGACCATAAATGTGAACACTTTGGCGTATGTGGAGGTTGTAAATGGCAACATTTAAATTATGAAACTCAGTTATTCTTCAAACAAAAAACGGTTACAGACGCTTTTGTCCGTATTGGTAAATTAGACGTTTCAACCATGAAACCTATTTTCCCAAACAAAGAGCCTTATTTTTACCGTAATAAATTAGAGTTTTCTTTTTCGGATAAAAAATGGTTAACTAATGACGAGATAAAAAGCGGTTTAGAAATTGACAATCGAAATGCTTTAGGATTTCATATTCCTAAAATGTTTGATAAAATTTTAGACATAAAAAATTGTTATTTGCAAGCAGAACCGTCTAATTCGATAAGAAATGAAATTCGTGATTTTGCAATTAAACATAACTTAACTTTTTTCGGTGTTAGAGATAAAACAGGCTTACTTCGCACATTAATGCTGCGCACATCGAGCACTGGCGAATTAATGGTACTTATTCAGTTTTTCGAAAACCAACCTGAAAATATAGACTTGTTATTATCACATTTAAAAATTACGTTTCCGCAAAT
>JBILCJ010000222.1:0-3469 GCA_044353195.1 Bacteroidia bacterium
TTTTGAATTTGAAAATTCATTTGTTGCCAGGGCGGAAAGTTTATTTACAGGAAAGGCCTCTTTAAAAGCAATCCAAGCCATTGAAGATTCGTTTGTTATCGCCATTGATTCTGAAAAACTTTTTTCATTATTTGACCTTCATCCTGATTTAGAAAGATTGTTTCGAAAAATAATTGAAAACTCTTATGTTAATACCGTTCATAGAATTGAAAGTTTACAATTTAATACAGCTGAAGAGCGTTATAACAACCTAATTAAAAATCATTCAAATGTTTTAAAAAGAATTCCATTAAAATTTATTGCATCCTACTTAGGTATTACTGCTGTTAGTTTAAGTAGAATTCGCGCTATAAAATAATTACTTATCTTATGTAAAGTAGTTTCGTTTCCACCTACTATAATTTTGCACAAAATTATAGCTATGCAAACTATTAAACTTGGGATAAAAGAAAACTGGAAGCAATTCACTCTTTTGGTCATCATCAACGCATTTGTTGGCGGCATGATCGGTTTAGAAAGAGCCATACTTCCTCAAATAGCAGAAATAGAATTTCACATCGCAGCCAAAACGGCCATTCTTTCATTTATTATTGTATTTGGAATTGTGAAAGCGATTACCAATTATTTTACAGGTTCGTTGGCGAATACTTTTGGCAGAAAAAACCTGTTAACTATTGGCTGGCTTTTTGCTATTCCTGTTCCGTTTATATTGATATATGCACCAAATTGGAATTGGATTATAATTGCAAATATCTTATTAGGAATCAATCAAGGGATAACATGGAGTAGCACAGTCGTTATGAAAATTGATTTAGTTGGAGAACAACAACGTGGATTTGCCATGGGAATAAATGAGTTTGCTGGATACTTATCTGTTGCACTTATCGCCTTTTTTACGAGTTGGATTGCCGAGAACTATGGATTAAGGCCTTATCCATTTTATATTGGTATTGCTCTTTCTGTTTTAGGATTATTGGGAAGTTGGCTATTTGTAAAAGACACTAAACATCATGTTAACAGAGAAACTCAATCAAGTACTATTCCATTATTAAAACATATATTTTGGGAAACTACTTGGAAAAACAAAAATCTAGGCTCAGTAACACAAGCGGGACTTATTAATAATTTAAACGACGGGATGATTTGGGGCATATTCCCTATTCTATTATTTCAAAAACATTTTAGCATCGCGCAGATAGGATTAATAACGGCAACATATCCTGCCGTATGGGGATTAGGGCAATTAGCGACGGGTAAGATGTCAGATTATTTTTGTAAAAAAAACATGCTTTTTTCTGGAATGATTTTACAAGGAATTGTATTATTAATAATACCATTAGCAGACAACATGTTGCATTACATCATCCTATCAATTACGCTGGGATGGGGAACCGCGATGGTTTATCCAACTTTTTTAGCTACTATTGCCGAAAACACAAATCCATTAGATAGAGCTAAAAGTTTAGGAGTGTTTCGCTTATGGAGAGATTTAGGTTATGCATTTGGGGCTATTTTAACAGGTATTATTGCTGATACTCTTGGATTAAACGCTTCCATTATTACAATCGGATTATTAACTGTTGCATCATCCTTCATCATTAAATTGAGAATGACATGTAGAATAAAAAATAAAGGAAGTCATAACACAATAACAACTAATATCCTTTCAAATTAATTGCATTACCATCTATCATAGTTACTCGTTTACCCATCTTTTTTTGAATTACTTTAAAATGATGCTCTTCTTCAGGTGAAATTAATGAAATGGCTTCTCCGGGAGATTCTGCTCTTCCTGTTCTACCGATGCGATGAACATAATCTTTTGGTGAACGAGGTAATTCGTAGTTGATAACAAAAGGTAAAAATTTAATATCAATACCACGCGACATTAAATCAGTAGCAACCAATACTTTTACCATGCCTTTTTTAAAGAAATTGAGAGCTTCGTTTCGTCCTTCTTGACTTTTTTTACTATGGATGGCAAATGCATCAATTCCATTTTGATTTAACTTTAATGCAACAGCATCGGCCCTATGAACAGAAGATGTGAAAATTAAAACTTGTTTTATTTTTTGCTGTTTAATGATGTACCTTAAAAGTGGACCTTTTTTTTCTTCAGAAATAGTATAGGCAAATTGTTTTATTAAATCGAAGTCTTTCGTTTCTTCTTCAATTTTTACAACAAAGGGATTTCTTAATAAACTTTTATTAATATGATTTAAGTCATCGCTTAAAGTAGCTGAAAACAAAAGGTTTTGACGTTTCTTTGGCAATAAGCCAAAAATTTTCGTCATCTCTTCTTTAAAGCCTAAGTTCAACATTTTATCAGCTTCATCTAAAACCAATGTTTTAACAGCAGATAACGAAACAGCGTTTTTTTCAATTAATTCTAATAACCTACCTGGTGTTGCAACTAAAATTTCAACGCCTTGCAAATCCATCATTTGTGGATTAATAGATACACCTCCATAAACTGCTATTGCTTTAATTGGCTGCGGCAAATGTGCGCTTAGTAATTTAAAGACATCATTGACTTGTATTGCTAATTCTCTGGTAGGAACAACAACTAAGGCTTTTATATGTCTATTCTTTGATGAACCATAGTCTTGGAATTGTTGTAAAACAGGCAAAACAAAACTGGCTGTTTTACCAGAACCAGTTTGTGCAATTCCTAAAATATCTTTTCCATCTAAAATTGCTGGAATGGCTTCCTTCTGTATTTGATAAGGCTGAGTGTATTTTTGATCAGCTAAAGCTTTAAGTAAAGCGTCTGATAATCCTAACTTTGAAAATGGCATTTACAATTAATATAATTTTTAATGGATAAATATACGCCTAAATGTTGGCAACATTAAATTAAATATTAGAAATGCAAGACAATTGAAAAATTAATACTATTCAAAAACATATTTTAAAATATAAAAAAACAAGTAAATAACCAGTATTCACTTTTGTAATTTACTTTGTATATTTAAACTTTAAAAATCAATATAATAACATCGTATGAAATTACTTCAAAACAAAGTAGCCATCATTACTGGCGCATCAAGAGGCATTGGAAAAGGTATTGCCATTAAATTTGCAGAACAAGGTTGTAACATTGCTTTCACCTATTTAAGTTCAGTTGAAAAAGCGTTAGCATTTGAAAAAGAATTAGCTGCATTTGGCATCAAAGCTAAAGGTTATCAAAGTGATGCAGCTGATTTTAAAGCAGCTGACCAATTGGTTATTGATGTGGTTGCGGAATTTGGAACAGTAGATATATTAGTAAATAATGCAGGGATTACCCGCGACACATTACTTATGCGAATGACAGAAGAACAATGGGATGAAGTAATTAACGCTAATTTAAAATCCGTTTTTAATTTAACCAAAGCCGTTCAAAAACCAATGTTAAAAGCTCGTTCGGGTTCTATTATAAATATGAGCTCTGTTGTAGGCGTTAAAGGAAATGCGGGACAAACAAATT
>JBILCJ010000189.1:0-4231 GCA_044353195.1 Bacteroidia bacterium
TTAATGAGGTTTTTATTACGTTTTCCTTCTTTCAATCTAAATATTGATTTATTTAATTAAAGTAAGATAGGTATAAACAAAAGGCGCAACAAAAAGAAGACTGTCAAAACGATCTAAAATACCACCATGACCAGGCATGATTTTTCCAGAATCTTTAATACCTGCTTGGCGTTTAAACATTGATTCAACTAAATCGCCAATAGTGCCAAAAACCGAAACCAAAACAGCAATCACTACCCAATGTTTTAAAGCTAACTCAGGAAATAGTTGATGAATTAAAAACGAACAAGCTACAGTTAAAATTGATGCGCCAATAGTTCCTTCCCAAGTTTTACCTGGAGAAATACGTTCATATAATTTATGTTTACCTATAAAACTTCCAACCAAATAAGCAGATACATCACTTGCCCATATTAAACATATGATACCCACTATATAATGAAAATTGTAAGGTGCAATTTCACCTGCGAATGTTTGATCGATACATGCAATATGCGTAAGTAAACTAAATGGTAGAACGGCGTAAATGATTCCTACTAATGTGAAAACTAAATTTGTTATAGCATTAGAAGTAGTATCAAATAAAGCTGATATAAAAACAAAAAAAGGTAATACAATAACTACTGATAATATGGCTGTTGGCGAAATGAGATGACTGTAATAGGAATTAGAAATAGCTCCATACATAAATAAGCTCAAGCCGGAAATAATACCTATCCATTTATAAGGCTTTGCACCAAGCTTTTCCGCCATTTGATAAAATTCAATTAATCCCCAAATGGATACAACTAAAAAAAGTGTTACAAACGATATGTAATTAAAAAAAATAGCAGTTAACAAAACTCCAACAAATACAATAGCTGTAGTCGTTCTTGTTAAAAATGTTTTTAGATTTAATGCCATAAAAAAAATCCCTTTCGTTTATAGAAAGGGATAGTTGTTTTTAATTTAAAATTATTCAGAAACTTTAATAGCTTCGTAACATCTTACCTCGCCAGCAGTACCAAGGTACTCAGCGTCAATAGTTACTAGACCAATTTTTTTAATTTGTTCTTTAGATAAAGGTTTGGATGGAGTCCACGTTTCATCCACCAATTTCAAATCAACATCCTTATTTATAAGTAACTGATTTAATTGTTTTTGAGTAAGGTATACGCAACCATTATCTTCTTCTTCTTCAGCTGCAATTAATATAGTACCAATCACTTTTAATTTTGGTACATCAGGCTTATAAGTAAATTCTAAACCATCTTGAGTATTTTGTTCAATAAATTTTATTCCTAATACGTGAATATCTGCCATAAGTGTAATTTTTAATAAAGCACAATTTTAGTAATTAAATAGCTCTAAACAAACAAATAAAACGTATTTATTTCAACGATTTAAAAAGACTTGTTAATAAAATTGCATTTTAAAAAGGAAATCAAAAACAAAAGTATCCCAAAAAAGCTATTTAACGTTCAATTCGGGAGTTGTAATGACATTACTTTTATTACCAGCTTTATCAAGTAAATAAACCACGTACTTGATTTTCTTAATTTTAGTACTATGCCTATATTGTTGCAATCTAACGCTTATTTCTCCACTTATTGGTTTTCCTTTATACGCATCTGTGGGCGCTTTTACAATATAATTACTTCGCAGGGTATCATTTGGAGAAGTTTTTAGAAAGGCTCTGTATTTAAGTGCTACTGTGTCGTAATAATAATAGGTTGTGAATAAACTTAAGGTCGTATCATTGGCATCAACGCCAATATCTCCATCCCCATCATTAAATAAAATTTTCAAATCTGCTGATTCATCCGTATAGGGAATAAAATCACTAAATTCAATGGCGGGCGTGAGCGTGTATGTGTTTTTTTTAATGCAAGAATAACTTAATCCTATGATTATAAAAAAAATAAATAAATGTCTATTAAAATATGTTTTCATCATAAATTCAGTATAAATTTACGAAATAAATTCACAACTTGAAAGATATTAAGTCCATAGAAAAAAAAATATTTGATATTAAATCAGAGCCTGAATTTCAATCATTAGCCTTAACCATATTTAAATATCAATACGAGACTAATTTAATTTATAAATCCTTTGTAGATAGTCTTAAGATAAACGTGAATGAAGTTAAGAACCTAAATCAGATTCCTTTTTTACCAATTGAGTTTTTTAAGTCAAAACAAGTTATTTGTGGGAACATACAATCTGATTCAGTTTGTTTTACAAGTAGTGGAACAACAGGACAAAGTACATCTAAACACTATATTAATTCTATCTCATTATACGAAGATTCATTTTCAAATGGATTTAAACACTTCTATGGTAATATCAAAGAATACTGCGTGTTAGCATTACTTCCATCCTATTTAGAAAGGGGAGGTTCTTCCTTAGTGTATATGGCTAATCAATTAATAAAAGATTCTGGCCATAACTTGAGTGGGTTTTACCTAAATAATTTAGATGATTTGGTTAACACAATTTCTGAATTAAAAAAAAGAAACCAAAAAACAATTTTATTAGGAGTTAGTTACGCCTTGTTAGATTTAGCAGATAAAAACATTACATTACCTGAAAATTTTATCGTGATGGAAACAGGAGGCATGAAAGGAAAAAGAGAAGAACTAACGAAAGAAGAACTACACAATACGCTTAAGAATAAATTTAAAACACATCGTATACATAGCGAATATGGCATGACAGAATTACTTTCACAATCATATTCTTCATCAAATGGAATATTTAAGTCTGTTCCATGGAAACGTGTTTTAATTAGAGATATAAGCGATCCCTTTCATTATGTATTAGAAGGAAAAACAGGAGGAGTCAATATTATTGATTTAGCTAATTTGTATTCTTGCTCATTCATTGAAACGAAAGATTTAGGAAAACACTATGCCGATCATTCGTTTGAAATTGTTGGAAGGTTTGATGTGAGCGACTTAAGAGGTTGTAATTTATTAATACAATAAATCATGGTAACGAAAACAACAGATTTTTTTCATCAAGTGTTTCAGGTAGTTCGACTTATTCCAAAGGGAAGAGTGACATCCTATGGTGCCATTGCAAACTATTTAGGGGCGCCGTCCTCATCGCGAGTTGTTGGATATGCGATGAATGCCTCTCATGCTCAGAAAGAAAAAGTACCTGCTCATCGCGTTTTAAATAGAAACGGACAACTGACTGGAAAACATCATTTCCCTACTCCATTTATGATGCAAGAATTACTTGAAAAAGAAAATCTACTGATTAAAAACGATGCCGTTCAAGATTTCAAAAAGTATTACTGGGACCCAACAATAGAACTATCCATGTAATTTAATAAACACAATGAATGTATCTGTTAAAAACTGTGCAAAAGTTATCATAACAAATGAAATAAATATACTCTAAAACATTAAAAAAATTAATTGTTTTTGTAGTTTAGCACTCGACTTTTTACAACACAATTTTACATGATGAAAAAATACACCTATTCTGAAAAAAAAGATACTCGTTCTGGTTTTGGCGCTGGCCTAGCTAAATTAGGAAAAACAAATCCAAATGTGGTTGCTTTATGCGCTGACTTAATTGGTTCTTTAAAAATGGATGCTTTTAAGGCAGAAAACCCTGAACGCTTTTTTCAAATTGGTATTGCTGAAGCTAATATGATGTGTATTGCGGCAGGTTTAACTATTGGTGGAAAGATTCCATTTACTGGTACATTTGCTAACTTTAGTACTGGTCGTGTTTACGATCAAATTCGTCAAAGCATTGCTTACTCAGATAAAAACGTAAAAATTTGTGCTTCACACGCTGGCTTAACATTAGGCGAAGATGGTGCAACGCATCAAATTTTAGAAGATATTGGTTTAATGAAAATGTTGCCAAACATGGTCGTCATTAACCCTTGTGATTATAACCAAACTAAAGCAGCTACAATAGCTATTGCTGACTATCATGGTCCAGTTTATTTACGTTTTGGCCGACCAACAGTTCCAAATTTTACTCCAGAAAACCAGACATTTGAAATTGGAAAAGCTATTTTATTAAATGAAGGAACTGATGTTACAATCATCGCCACTGGACACTTAACATGGAAAGCCATCGAAGCTGGAGAGAAATTAGCGGAAATGGGAATATCAGCAGAAATCATCAATATTCATACGATAAAACCTTTGGATAACGAAGCGATTTTAAAATCAATAGCAAAAACAAAATGTGTAGTGACTGCGGAAGAACACCAAATGCATGGTGG
>JBILCJ010000190.1:0-4229 GCA_044353195.1 Bacteroidia bacterium
ATAATCAAGTAATGATAGGGACCATTGATGGACTAAGCACCATTGATAATTACAGTAAAAAAATAACTGCAAATTACACAATAAAAGAAGGACTGCCTTCCAATAAAATAATTGCATTATGCAGTGATCTAAAATCCAGAACATGGATTGGGACCTCAGTAGGATTATGCTATCTCGAAAACAAGAAAATTATTTTATCAAAAAAACTAAATAACACAGCAATTAATTGTTTAAATTATTCAACAGATAATGGCTTATGGATAGGGACGAAAAACGGATTATTTAATCTAAAGAATGATCAACTAATTTTATACACAACAACTGAAGGATTAAGTGACAATAATATTACATGCCTGGCAAAAAATTATGTAACTAATGAATTAATTATTGGAACAAAAAACGGATTAAATATTTTAGATTTAGAAACAAAAAAAATAATCAAATTTCATGTTAACAATGGTTTATTAGACGAGGAAATTGCATCTATCACTTGCAATGAGCATGGAGTTGTTTGGATTGGTGGTAAAAATGGCTTAGTCAGTTTTAACGGAAAAGAATTTTCATATTATACAATAAGACAAGATAATAATTCTAATAATGTTGTTGCACTTTTAACTGACTATGAAGGAAATTTATGGATTGGGACACATAACGGTTTGTTTATTTATAAAGGAAAAGCATTTACAAGTTATTCTAAGAATGAAGGATTGGGAAGTTCTTTTGTTTTTCAAATCATTAAAGATAAATTAGAAAATTTATGGTTGACGACAGAAAATAATGGCGTGTACAAATATGAAGACGGATACTTCAAAAATTATTCCACGAAAAACGGATTGTCGGATAATGATACGCGTTGTGTTTTAGAAAATAATGATGGTACTATTTTATTTGGAACTAGCTCAGGATTATCAAAATTCAAAAATGAACGATTTGAAAATTTAATTTCTGGAAAAAACTTTAAACAAGAAGGCCCGATCAATAGTTTGTTTAAAGATGTAAATAATACAATTTGGGTTGGAGGAAAAAATGGATTATGTGCTATTAAACAAAACAAATCTAATTACGTAACTACCTATTACAAATTACCAACCGATATTAAAGATTATGAAGTATGGTCAATAAAACAAGATAATAATGGACAAATATGGGCTGGAACGTATTTAGCAGGACTTTATAAATTAGAAGGAAATCAATTTGTAAATCAAAGTCAATATTTTAAATTAAATGTTGAAACTGCCTTAGAAATCGAATTTGATGATTTAAATAATTTATATGCAGCCACTTTAAATGGTGTTTTAGTTTTAAATATTAAAACTGGTCAATCAAAATTAATAGCAGAAAAAGATGGATTGAATTCAGAATTAGTTTATAGCATAAAAATCAGTAATGATAAAAAATACATTTGGGTTGGAACCAATCAAGGCATTAGTAAGATAAATTTATCTTCAATTTTTCAAAATAATTTAGAGATCAATTCCTACACAAAAGCTGACGGCTTTGAGGGAGTTGAGTGTAACACACATGGTATATTTGAAGACAAAGATGGAAATGTGTGGTTTGGAACAGTGAATGGTTTAATGAAGTTTTCACCAAAAGAATTATCAGTTAATGATAATTTATCTAAAACAACAATTTCAAACATTAAATTAGCCTTCGCCGACACGCTACTTGCAAATGGAAGTAAATTAGATTTCTCAAACAACAATATAACTTTTTATTTTGATGGCATCAGTTTAACTGATCCCGAAAAAGTGCTATATACCTATAAACTTGAAGGGTTTGATAAAAGTTGGAGCCCAAACACTGAAATAAATTACGCAAAATACGACAATTTACCAGCAGGTAAATTTACATTTAAAGTAAAAAGTTGTAACAGCGATGGTATTTGGAACATTGAACCCACAACGTTTTCGTTTGAAATAAAATCGCCGTTTTATAAAACGTGGTGGTTTTTTTTAATTGTCATCATTTTAATTTCAACAATCATTGCTTTTATTTTTAGATGGCGGTTGCATCAAATTAAACGGAAACAACAATTAGAATTTGAAGGAAAAGTTGAAATTTCAAAATCAGAATTAAAAGCGCTGCGTGCTCAAATGAACCCACATTTTGTTTTCAATTCTTTAAATTCAATTCAACATTTTATTTTAAATAGTAAAGGTGAAGAAGCTGTAAAATACCTCAGCAAATTTGCGAAGCTCATTCGATTAATTTTACAAAATTCAGAAAAAGCAATAGTGACTATTAATGAAGATTTAGAATCAATTATTTTATATTTAGAATTAGAGAAAATGCGATTCGATAATAAGTTTAATTATATTATTACCATTCATCCGGGTGTAAATGCTGATTACGATGAAATTCCTCCTATGTTGATACAACCTTATCTTGAGAATGCTATTTTGCATGGCATTAATCCTAAAGACGGAAATGGTACTATTGAAATTAATATAACGATCGTAAATCAATTTATAAAAATATCAATTAAGGATGATGGCATAGGTAGAGTTAAATCACAATCTTTACAATCACTTCATCCATCAAATAGGCATAAATCGTTAGGAATGAAAATTACAGAAGATAGAGTGAGGATATTAAACAGTATTTATCATTCGAATTTAAATGTAAATATTATAGATTTGTATGATCAACAACAAAATGCTACTGGAACACAAGTTGATTTATTTGTTCCTTATGATAAATAATTAAAAAGATTAAAAAATAGACTTATGAAAGCTTTAATTATTGAAGACGAACAAAAAAGCAGAGAAATGCTTTCTGAAATTCTTAAAAAATATTATCCTCAAATAGCCATTTTAGGCTTAGCTAAGAATGTAGCTGAAGCTGTTGAACTCATTGAAAAAACAAAACCTAATTTACTGTTTTTAGATATCAGTATGCCTGATGGAACAGGGTTTGATGTATTAGAAAAAACATTAGGCAATCATTTTGAGATTATTTTCACCACTGCCACTGATAAACATGCCTTAAAAGCAATCAAATACAGCGCTTGTGATTATTTATTAAAGCCAATTGATTTAGATGAACTGCAAGAGGCTATCAATCGGGTAGAAAAAAAGCGTGCTGTTGAAATACCAAGCATGGAAAGTCTTCAATTCTTGATTCAAAATTTAAAACGAACAGACGACAACTACAATAAAATTTCATTACCAACAGGAAATGCTTTTGAAATCATTCAAATTAAAGACATCATACGATGCGAAGCAGATGGAAGTTACACTAACTTTTTTTTAGTGGGTGGAAAAAAATTAATGGTATCTGCAAGTTTAAAACATTATGAAGATTTATTACCTGAAAAAGACTTTATCAGAATTCATCATCATAACTTAGTCAACATGAATCACGTTATTCGTTTTCTAAAAGAAGATGGTGGCTATGCAATTATGAGCGACAATTCTAAACTTGAAATTAGTAGAAGAAAAAAAGAAGCCTTTTTAGAGCGGTTGAATGCTGTTTAAACTCATTAATAAGTCTATTTTTTATTTTTAGTATTAATGTGAATTCCTTTTCCATCAATCGTAAGTTTTGTATTCTTAGATTTAATATTCACTCCATTACTATCTAATTTCACTTGAGAATTTTTTGCGTTAATATTAACGCCATTAACAGTGATATTTACATTTTTCTCTTTTAAAGTATCTTCAACTTCTTCTTGAGTTCCCTCTTCTTCTAAGCCATTGCAATCAATGCATTTTAATCCCTCTTCAGTCATCAACCATCGACGATTAATCATGTCTCCATCATAGGTATTTGTGGTATTATCAACATCGTTCAGCATGTTTTCTAGTGTTTCATCTAAATAAACTACTTTACCAACTGGCACTTTTAAAATCACTTTCACACTTTGAACTCTAAATTTATCTGCATGATTAACTCTAAATAATTGATCGCATAAAATCAAACTATCATTGACTGCAATTTTATAATCAATGTTTTTAGCACGTTCAATTGCCATTTTTCTATCACTTCCTTTTGCTTCTTTTACAACAACTAATTCAACAGCATCTGATTGTGATTTAATAACATCTAACTGTGCATGACCTAACAAATACCTTCCACTTGCATTTTTACCAATCATATAATCACTTTCTGTATGATGTTTTGAATCATAGTTCTCATCATCAGTGTAATCAACAGCCTCATCAACTTCAATTAAATCAATAGGTGTTTCAGCCATTTTTACATACAAGGTATCGTATGTTTTTATA
>JBILCJ010000192.1:0-4210 GCA_044353195.1 Bacteroidia bacterium
AAGGTACATTTTATTACCTGTGCAGCTCATAAATTTCATGGACCAAAAGGTGTAGGATTTTTATTTATTAAACATAATGTAAAAATTAAACCAATGATACATGGTGGTGCGCAAGAACGCAACATGCGTGGTGGAACAGAATGCACACAAGGAATTATTGGTTTAGCAAAAGCACTCGAAATCTGTAATGAAGAAATGAATGAGCACATTGCTCACATTCAAGGTATCAAAAATTACATGAAGGCCTCTTTAGAAAAAAATATACCAGGTATCGAATTTAATGGAGAAACAGGAAACGAAAATAGTTTATACACGGTTTTAAATTGCCGTTTTCCAGCACATCCAGATGCTGAAATGATGTTGTTTAATTTAGATATTGCTGGAATTGCAGCCAGTGGTGGTAGTGCGTGTAGTAGTGGTAGTAACCAAGGCTCACATGTGTTGCGTGGCATTGGTACGGATACATCGAGAGCATCTATTCGTTTTTCGTTTTGTAAATACAATACTAAAGAAGAAGTGGATTATACCATCGAAAAGCTTAAGGCGATGATGGTTTAAGATTTTTTAGTTGTTAATGTGGGCGTTGCCTTTGGCCAGGCTTTGCGTTTCAATCTTTTTTCGTTCCTCAAAAAGGATTTTCACTTCAATCCTTAACGCTAAATTTTAAGTTCGTTTAGGTATTATCAATAATATAGAAATTTTATATTATTCATGGTAAATAAATTAAATTGTGTAAAATTTCACTTTTGATAACACCAACACTGGCAAAAAATATTTAACTAGTATAAAAAGAAAATTTTTGTGAAAAAAAACACCATTCAATTTTTTGCTACGGCATATTTATCCACTTGTATTTTTTCATCAGCAAAAGCAGATACTGGTAAAATAATTCCAAATGAGTTTTTATGGTTATTGGTAGTTGGTTTTTTCTCTTTATTGATATTTTTAGTCCTTTTTTTATCTAACATCATTAAGTTACTTTATATACAGAAAAATAAAGAGAAGCCGAATATGTTAATACTGATTATTCTTCTTTCTATTTTGCTGCCAATAATATGGTTGTTTTTGGAGGCTAATTTTCATATATTATTTAGTATAGAAACCAAAACTAACTATAGGATAAAAGAATTTTTTAATTACGGAATCACATTTCTTTCAGCAATTCTTGGCATAGGATTAGGATATATTATAAAAAAAGTCCTTAAATGATATTGGTATTATCATTAATATTAAAATTAGCTATTCGACATTAAGAAAATAAAAAAAAATTGTTAGCGATAACACCAACAATGGCAAAATGGCAAAAATAAATCCTACTCTTTAATAAATTTTGAATTGATTATTCCGTTTGCAGTATGTATAGAAATGAAATAAACACCGTTAGCTAAACTCGAATTAAAGTTTAGTTTGTAATGGTTAATATCATGGCTTGTTAATGTAAAATCAATGTGTTTACCAAACACATCGGTTAATTGCACTTTGTTTATCGTGTACTTCAATTCAAATGAAATTGATGTTTTGGCAGGATTAGGATATAATTTTAAATCACTTTCAAATCTTTTTTCGTTTAATGAAACCGTTTGTAAATATGCGTTAGCGGCGCATACATTTGGAATTCCCCAACCATATAAATTATCAGGTGCTGTTGATTTGGATGCGGTTGCCTTAATGGCATTAATTAGTTGCATATTTGTTTTTGTAGGATGTGCTTGCATTAAACAGGCTACAGCACCCGCCATGATAGGGCAAGCAAACGATGTGCCGTTTCCAGCAGAAAAACTATATCCAGGCTGACAAACATAAGAACCTTCACCCATTGTGCTCACATCAGGTTTTATTCTGCCGTCTGCGGTTGGTCCTTGAGAGCTAAAATTGGAATGAATTCCAGATCCGTTTACCGAACCTATTGATAAAATACTATCTGCATCAGCAGGAATGCCAATATAAAGCCAAGATCCACTGCCTTCATTACCAGCAGCATTTAAAACAATAATGCCTTTTCTTGCAGCCATGGTTGCGGCAATTGAGGCCACGGAAGTTTGTCCGTTTAGATGCGCGTAAATATGATTGTCGGTAGGATTATCAAATGTGGTGTAACCTAAAGAGGTAGTTGTAATATCTGCTCCAAGACTATCAGCTAATTCGGCGGCAACAACCCAATTAGCTTCTTCAATGATTTTTTCGCTAAATACATCTTCAGAACGTAACAACCAATAGTTTGCTTTTGGAGCTGTTCCAATTAAATTTCCTGGAGAGTTTCCTGCTATCAATGATAGCACTAACGCGCCATGCGAATCATCTTCATATACGGCTGTATTTCCAGCTACAATATCTCTTGTGCCTAATAGTCGGCCTTCGTTTCTTAATGAATCAAATACAGGGTTGATATCAGCTTGATAAAATCCATCATCAATAACGGCAATCATTACATTTTGCCCTCTAAATCCAAGGTTGTGCATGCAATCCGCACCAATTTGATTTACTTGCGTAAATGAAGGACCGTAATTATAGGGCGCTGATGACGTGTTTGATTTTTTATAGGAATCAATAGGTTTATCAGTAAATGTTTCAGAAGTTATTTTTTTAAATCTACCTACTGGAGATGAATTTAGTACACAGGTCAAACTATTAATAGCAGATAGTTGTGAAGGTGAATTGATTAAAACAATGGCTGCATTCAACCATTTAGATTTTTGTAAAACTGTTGCACCTGTTGCGTTTACTAAATTAATATACGATTGATTTACTGGAATGTCAGTTAAGTCGATGGCAATGCCTTGAGTTGCTCTTCTTGTTATTGATTTTGCAGATAAATAGACGCTTGGGGTAGAAATAGAATAGGGGGAACCTGTTTTGTTTTTAAATTTCACCCAATATTTCGTTGGCGTTTGAGCCATAGAACATTCAGAAATAAAAAGTATTATAAGAAAACTAAAAAGCTTTATTAATTTATTTGAACACATTATTTAAATAGGTTTAAAATTTAGGATTAAAGGTAATAAAAAAGTCGCCCATTTAAAATGAACGACTTTTATTTAATTTGTTATTTAATTTTACCAACCTAATATCCAAGAGAAAATAAGCGGAGCAACAATCGTTGCATCACTTTCTACAATAAATTTAGGTGTATTTACATCTAATTTACCCCAAGTAATTTTTTCATTAGGAACTGCTCCTGAATATGAACCATAACTTGTTGTAGAATCTGAAATTTGGCAGAAATAACTCCAAAATGGAATTTCAGGCATTTCCATATCTTGGTATAACATAGGTACCACGCAAATTGGAAAATCTCCAGCAATACCGCCACCAATTTGAAAAAATCCAAGGCCTTTTCCTTCAGAGTTTTTTGGATACCAATCAGCTAACCATACCATGTATTCAATACCACTTTTCATAGTCGATGCTTTTATCTCATTTTTTATAACGTATGAAGCAAAAATATTTCCCATCGTGCTGTCTTCCCAACCTGGCACTACCATTGGTAAATTACGTTCAGCAGCAGCTAGCATCCAACTATCTTTTGGATCTATTTCGTAGTATTGTTTTAATTCGTCACTTAATAAAATTTTATACATGAACTCATGCGGGAAATAACGCTCACCTTTATCATCAGCATCTTTCCAAATTTTATGAATATGTTTTTGTAAACGTCTAAAAGCTTCTTCTTCAGGAATACAAGTATCGGTAACACGGTTATAATGATTTTCCAATAAATCCCATTCATCTTGTGGAGATAAATCTCTGTAGTTTGGAACACGTTTGTAGTGACTATGTGCTACTAAATTCATAATATCTTCTTCAAGGTTTGCTCCAGTACAAGAAATGATATCAATTTTTCCTTGACGAATCATTTCCGCTAATGATTTACCTAATTCTGCAGTACTCATAGCACCGGCAAGCGTTACCATCATTTTCCCACCTTCAGTAAGATGAGTTTCATAACCTTTAGCTGCATCTACTAAAGCTGCGGCATTAAAGTGTTTATAATGGTGTTCTATAAATTTAGAAATTGGTCCTTTGTTCTCTGCTGTTGACATAGTATTATTTTTTGTGCCACAAATTTAGTATTTAAAATATAATTCCATCATTAGGTTAACATTATTGTTTTAAATTAAAATGTTAAAAATTGACTAAAATTGTCAATATTTAAAAAATAAGTAGTATATTTGACTAATATGGGAAATTTTGGAGAATTAATAAAATATGT
>JBILCJ010000193.1:0-4208 GCA_044353195.1 Bacteroidia bacterium
TTCATCGCTTACTATAATATCTTGTGTTTTGCCCACATCAATAAAACCTGAGGTTCTGCCAGCACAGGTATAAAATTGGGTTTTGCCCCAACTTTCTTTTATGGAGCAAAAATACGTTCGGTTATTATTTATCTTTAACCGCTCTTTATCAAAACTACAATAGCCATTAGCATCTGATGTTACTTCGGCAATTTCTTTACAGCTGGCAGCAGGAACTAAAAAACCACCGCTACCTTCTCCTTTCCGTTCTATTAAAACTACCTTAGCATTAGCAACATACTCATCTAAGGCTGGGTTAAACACTCTAATGGTTATCGTTGTTTTTCGCTTGCAGGTGGTTAAACTCACTAAAACTATAGCTAAAAATAAATAGGTTATTTTTTTCATCATTGTAATATAATTCTATCTGTTTGCGTATAATCTTTGTTACTTACTATAATTAAATAAACACCTTTGTCATAGTTAGCTCTACATAAAATTAAGTATTTAAATGGTATGGTGTCGTAATATATTTAGAATTCATTATATCAGAAACTAAATCATACCATTCTTCAATGCTATAATTCTTATATATTTCTTTTCTAAGTGAGTCCCGAAAGTTTTGAAGTATATGTTTGCTGTCGTTTTCCCTTTAATGAGTCATAACTTACCGCTAAGACAAATTACCTTGCAATAACTATACCAATTTTTAAACTAGCTGAACGCCAATTGCAACTTAAAAATTTATTTTTAAGTATTTACAATAAGATAAAAATAGAGAAGACTAATTCTTTACAACCTTGCTTGTTTTAATAATCTCACCTTGGTTGTTTTTGATGATGACGTTATAAATACCATTACTGTATTTCGACACATCCATTTGAGCTTCTTTATCCATGTTTTGTGTGCTTATTAATTTTCCGTTGAGGTCTAATATTTCTACAGTTGCCTTTTCGTTATTATATAAGTAAACATTTAAAACATCAGACGTAGGGTTAGGTCCAACAAATACAGTGGCGAGGTTTAATTCTTCTATGCCAATACTTGTATTGAGTGAAGGATCTTTTACAGGTCCAATGGTTTTATTTAATATCCAATTAGATGGGTCAACCGTAATAGCTGTTACAGTTCCTGATAAAGGGATGATGTAATTTTCTGTTAAGTTCGCATGATTGAGTCGTATAACGGTATCGGGCTTTGCAGTTCTCGAAACGCGGTAATCCATATCGGTTATAAATAATGGCACGGAGCTTGGCATGGATTGTGTTTGTATGGATTGTAAAATAAAGTTTCCACCCGTTTGGTTCCATTTCACATCAAAGGTTGGATAACCTTGCCCGTAAAACCATTGATTAAAAAATTGCGTTAAATTAATTCCTGTATAGGTTTGCATGTAATTTTTAAAATCAATCACACTCGCTACATTAAATTTATAGGCATTTTGAAATCCTCTAGAGGCATTGAAAAACGTGGAATCATTATTAATGGTGTAACGCAACATGTGCACTAGTGCGCTACCTTTATCATAAGTTAATCGCGAATCAAAAATAACACTAGCGTCCATCGTGTCAGCATTTGTAAAATAACAACTTCCACCAGGTTGCATCATCACACTGTTATGCACACTCGTCATTTTACTTGAGGCTGTTGTTCCAGAAATAGTTGGTAAATATTGATGGCTGAGGTATTCGCAATAACTAGCCCAACCTTCATTAATAAAAATATCTTTCCACGCTTTGCAGGTTACATTATTTCCCCACCATTGATGTCCTAGTTCATGTGCATCTAATTCAAATTCAAAAAAACCGAGGGTAGTCATCGTTTGATGTTCCATACCACCACCTAACGGCGCCATGCAATGGCCATATTTTTCTTTATAAAATGGATACATACCAAATAGCTTGGATTGTAATTCGAGGGTTTGTTTTATTTTATTTAAAGCTGTTTTCTGTGTATTCCAACTTGGGTTATTAATAGCGTTATCATATACAAAGTTTTGAATAAAAATAGAATCGGGCGCTAAGTATTGTGGTTTTGCATATAAATTGTAGGCTCTGTATTTGGCTGTTGAAACTGATATTAAATAGTAATCAATGGGGTATCGTGATTTCCATTCATATCGTTTTTTATTTCCTAAGCTCACTACATTTTTTAGTAAGCCATTTGATCCAACCATATTAGCACTATCTGTGGTTGCATACACCCACGATGAATCAATTTTATCTGTAAGATCTTGCTTGCAAGGAAACCATTGATAAGCCACCAAACTTTCGCTTAAGCTCCATGTTACCTGATTTCCCCATGATGGCGATGTTCCTAAGTTATAACCGTCGCCAATAGCTGCACCACCGCCTGATGGACACGTGCCTTTGTAATAGACGGTAGCTTCGAAAATGGTATTTAATGGAATGGGTGTTCCTGCTGTAGCTTTTACTAAACTATCCTGACGAACAAATACGCGTTTGGCTCCATTAACATACACTGAATCGATGGTGTGATTTTGATGTAATACAAAAGCAAATGAATCTAAACTCGCTACTACTACTTTTGCTTTACTCATTACATTACCGCTTACGTAGCGTGTGTTGCGTTCAACATTAAGGTTGAGGTGATAAAATTTTAAGTCGTATTTATTTTCTGGTGGCACATAGCCAATAGGTAATGTAGATTGTTTTGCAAAGGCTTTATTGAAATACTTTGCTTTGTGATTTGCACAGGCATGCTGGGCTTGTAAGGCGTTAATTGTAAAGGTAAATAGCAAAAAGTATAAAAAATGTTTCATGTTTGATGTTAATTTTGAGTAGTGCTTAACTATTATTTTTGACACTAAACTAAACTATTAAATTGTGAAACGCAACATTTCTTAATGCTACTATATAAACGGTAAAATTTCTGTATAAAAACCGTTTATTTTTTTTCTAATCTTCCCCAAACGCCCAATGGTAATTGAACGCCACTTTTTGCTTGCAAGTATAATTCGCCAATACTAAGGTCTGATTTATTTTTTTGCGCAAATGGATTTAATAAATTATGCGGTACTAAGGCAGAAAATCCTAATGAGTAGGCATTCAATATTAATAAATGTTGTTTTGGATCTAGGATTTGCAACACGCTATCCATCATCTCCAAAATATTATCTTCTAGTTTCCATTTTTCTCCGTTTGGTCCGTGTCCAAAAGCAGGAGGATCTAAAATTATTCCTTGGTAAAAATTCCCTCTGCGTTGTTCTTTTTTCACAAACTTAAGCGCATCATCAATTAACCATCGAATATTATCTAGGTTTGATTTTTGCATATTTTCGTTGGCCCAATTTACAACTTGTTTGATACTGTCAACATGTGTCACGTCTGCTCCAGCAGCTTTGGCAGCCAATGAAGCACCGCCCGTGTAGGCAAATAAATTTAAGAATTTTGGTTTTTCTAAATCTTTTAAAAAATGGAATATCACATCCCAATTACAGGCTTGTTCAGGAAAAATACCTACATGTTTAAATCCAGTTAATCCTAATCGAAATGTGATGTCGTTACTATTTTTTTTATCACCCAAGCCATAATTAATCGTCCATTGCTCTGGCATTTTTTTAAGCATTTTCCAATCGCCACTGCTACTACTTTTAGGAATAAATTTCACATGAGCTTGTTTTTCCCATTCCGCTTCAGAGTATATTTTTTTCCATACCGCTTGAGGTTCGGGGCGAATGGTAATGTATTTCCCGAAGCGTTCTAGTTTTTCAAAATCGCCACAATCAATAAGTTCGTAGTCTGTAAATTGAGTTGGTGTAAGTAATTGCATGCTTAAAAATAATGCAATTGTATGCTCTATTTAAATTTTAAAATTAAAGTAGTAAAAAGCGACTTGTTAATAAATGCCTTTCTGGTTTTAAATAAATAGGTTCTTAATTTACTTACTTTATATAATCATCAAAATTAGTTATATGCAAAAAACAAACTCTTCTTTTGTCACGTTAATTACCGTTTTCTTCTTTTGGGGCTTCGTTGGAGCAAGCAATGGCATTTTAATTCCCTTGTTTAAAGAAAAATTTTTATTAACTCAATTTCAATCTCAATTGGTTGATTTGGCATTTTATATGTCTTATGCAGTTGGTTCGTTAATTTATTTTTTCACCTCTCGTGCAACGGGTGATCCGATTGATAAAATTGGCTATAAGAAAGCGTTGATATTAGGATTATTGATTTCCTCAATTGGGGCATTGTTATTTATCCCTGCTG
>JBILCJ010000195.1:0-4199 GCA_044353195.1 Bacteroidia bacterium
TATCTTTTTCTCCAACTTCTAAAAACGCATAAGGATCTGGCAATGATACATCTGGCATCACTCCTTTTAACTGAGTTGCGCCACCATTTACGCGATAAAACTTTTGCATAGTTATTTTAACTGACCCTAACGGTCGCATTGAATCAAATTGAGGTAATACATATTGATCTAAATCTAAAAAGGATTGCACCGTGCCTTTTCCATAACTTTGGGTCCCAATAATGATACCTCGTTTATAATCTTGAATAGCTGCAGCTAAAATTTCGGAGGCAGATGCAGAACCATGATTTACTAACACTGCTAATGGACCTTCCCAAACTACTTTCGAATATTTATTTTCCATAATAGTTGGATCACCCATTTTTCCTTTAACCTGAACCATTGGCCCTTTTGGTATAAATAATCCAGCCATTTCTACAACCTCTTGCAATGAACCACCACCATTATCTCTTAAATCTAAAATGATTCCTTCAACATTCTCTTTCTTTAGTTTTTCAACTTCTTTTCTAATATCATCAGAACAACGATGCGCTCCATTACGAGTAAAATCAGCGTAAAACATAGGTAAATAAATATATCCTAATTTCTTCTTATTAGTTAGAATAGCTGATTTCGCATAGGTTTCCTCCATTTCAATAACATCTCTAATAATGGCAATTACTTGAAACGTGGCGTCAGGTTTCTTTACTGTTAATCTAACTTCAGTTCCTTTTTTCCCTTTAATTAAATCAATGGCATCATCCATGTCCATGTTTGTAATATCAACTGGTTCATTCATGCCTTGGGCTACTTTATGAATTTCATCTCCCGCTTTTAATTCACCTTGCTTAAAAGATGGTGATCCAACAATGATTTCAGAAACTTTTAAAATACCATCCTTTGCTTGCAATCGTGCACCAATTCCTTCAAATTGTCCACTCATACTTTGATCAAATTTCTTTTTATCTTTTGGCGCAAAATATTCGGTATGTGGGTCATACAATCCTGTTATGGTATTTAGATAAGCGCTGTATCGATCTTTGGAAGTGATTTTAGATAATCGTTTAAACCAATCCTCATTAGCTTTCAATGTTTTTCGACGGGCATCAACCTCTAAACTATCAAACGATTTCTCAGTGAAAACAGAATCCTTTTTCTCTTTTGCTTTTTCTTGATTTGTTAGAGACTCATCTAATCTGGTTAAGACTTGGTATTTAAGCATTTTGACCCATTCCATTTTTAATTCAGAAATAGAAGTTGCATAGTTAGTTTTTTCACCATCCGTTTGGTATTCCTCATCAACTGAATAATCTAATGGTTTTGACAAAATCTCTTTACTCCAATTTTCTTTCTCTTTGATTCGTTGTGCAATCAGTTTGATAGAAAGATTGTAGAAATCTAAATTTCCATTTTGAATTTCATCGTCAATACGTTGCTTGTATTGAGCTAATGCATCCACATCTTCTTTAAGTAAAAACTTTTTATTAGTATCTAAACGTTTTAAATAAAGCGTGAATGCTTTTTCACTAAACTCATCATCAATTTTTAATGGGCTATAATGTGCTTGATCGAGCGCAGACATCAACATCTCTAATAGTAATTGATTTTTGCCAAATTGATAAAGTGTAAATGAACTTAAACTAATTACTATAAAAAGTAAAACTGGTTTTATAATTTTTTGATGTATCATATTCAAATATATATAATTTATTAAATATAGAGTTAATTAGAAATAGTTACCGAAATTGTACTGATTTGTTTAAAGTTTGTTAATAGTTGACTTTAAAATACGAGCGGTAAAACACTATTTTTAATTTTTATAAATTTAGTATTTTTTTATACCATGATTGATTTTACACGTTCAGAATTAACACATTTTGTGATACATTTTGTTGGAAATAAAGGCTTAGGTGAAGATTTAACACTTAGTGAAAAACACATTGAAATAGCAGATGATTTCTTAAAGGATACTGTCATGCGCTACTTAACATCTCCTTTCAAAACAGATATTTACTATCAATTTAAATCTAAAAACGAAATGCATTATCATGATGTAAATGGATATGTTCAAGATATATTTAAATCACAATCGTCGTTTATAGAAAGTAGTCAAAAAATTGCCGAACATTTGCATTATCAATCCATGCATCCAAAAATTAAAGGAGGTGAATTTTACGTTTGCTATTTTAAAGACTGCATGGTTGATGGTGAATTATGTGACGCTATTGGATTATTTAAAACAGAAAACAAAGACACTTACTTAAAAGTATACCAGCATTTAGATAATTTTAATGTAGAGTGCGATAATGGTATTAATATTAACAAACTAGATAAAGGATGTTTAATTTTTAATACTAACAAAGAAGAAGGTTACAAAATAAGTATCGTAGATACTAATAATAAAATTGCAGACTGTGCTTTTTATTGGGTAGAAGATTTTTTAAATACGAAAATGAAGCAAAACGCTTATTTTCATACGAACAATTTTATTGAAACGTGTAAAGGATTTTGTGAAGAAGTCTTAACAGAAAACAATAACGTAACAAAGCAGGATCAAATGATGATGCTAAACAAAAGCACTAGTTTTTTTAAAGAAAAAGATACGTTTAATTTAAAGGAATTTGAAAACGAAGTGTTGGCACAACCGGAAATAAAAGAAGCCTTTACTGACTACAGAAGAACGTATAATGACAAGATGGATTTAACCGCCATTGATGATTTTGAAGTATCTCCTACTGCGGTGAAAAAAAATCAAAAATTCATGAAAAGTGTTGTAAAACTTGACAAGAACTTTCACATCTATGTTCATGGCAGACATGATTATGTTGAAAAGGGCTATGATGAAGAAAAGGGATTAAAATACTACAAACTATTTTATAGTAACGAGGATTTAGGAAATTAAAAACTATTTTTTTGAAAACTGTTCCGAAATAATCGTTTCAAATTCTACTTTAATTTGATTATTGGTTGCAATAATTTCTTTACCAAATAACCAATTAGAAGAAAGACTAAAATCGGAAATACTACCACCTGCTTCTTTTACAATTAAGGCTCCCGCTGCAACATCCCAAGCATTTAAATTATATTCGAAAAAAGCATCAACGCGGCCACTTGCCACATAACACAAATCGACTGCAGCAGCGCCCATTCTTCTTACTCCATGTGTATGTCTCATCATATATTCTAAACAATATAATAACGGCTGCATTCTGTCAAAATTATAAATTGGAAATCCTGCAGCAATTAAACTCTCTGAAATATTTTTCTGTTGTGACACTTTAATTTGTTTTCCATCTAAAAAAGAGCCGCCTCCTTTATAAGCATAAAAGCATTCATTACGAGACACTTCATAAACTACACCAACGATAATCTCACCATGATGTTCTAATGCAATACTAATAGCGTAACAAGGAATTCCATGAACAAAATTAGTTGTGCCGTCTAAAGGATCTACAATCCAATTATATTCTTTTTTTTCCGAAACGGTATTTTCTTCAACAATAAATCCAGCATCGTTTAATATCTCACTTAATTTATCAACGATACGTTTTTCAGATGTTTTATCAACGTAACTCACTAAATCATTCAACCCTTTTATTTCGACAGAATTATAATTAAAATTGATGCGTTCATGCCTTATAAATACACCAACTTCTTGTGCAATAGCTACAACTTTTTCTGTTACTAATTTTAAATCCATAACACTAAAGTATGTATTTTATAATATTTATAAATAAGAATTTAAATTATGCTATTTTTTATTGTTCAATTTATTAAAACATACAAATATGTTGTACCTTGTCTGTAATTTCAAAAAAAACTAAGGCATGAAAAAAATAATTGCTATTGTCATTCTATTTTGTTTATCGTTAAACATAAGCGCACAAATTTATCCAAATTTAAATGTCACTTTACTTTCTCATTTAGATCCAGAAAAAGACAATACGGGTTCGGATAACCGCAAATATTCAGGATGTTGGGGCTGGTATCAAACTAGCAAAAACAAAGAATATGCAATTGTGGGCACAAGCAGTAAAACGTATTTTATTGATGTTACCAATCCTGCTATGCCAGTAATTTCTGATTCAGTAAAATCCGCTAAAAATGGTTGTACATGGAGAGAATTAAAAACATATCAGAATTATTGCTATATAGCGAGTGATGACGCACCACCCAACAGTTTTCAAATAGTTGATATGCAATATTTACCAGATTCCGTG
>JBILCJ010000257.1:0-2511 GCA_044353195.1 Bacteroidia bacterium
GATTAACCTTGTATAATTTAACTGATTTTACAAATGGATATATTCAAGAAATGATTGATGCCTTGCAGTTTGCAGAAAATGCAGAGCGCCTAAAAGATGGTGGCTTACAGTCTTAAAAATAAACAAAAAAGCTTTTTTTAGTAAAAAAAAGAACTAAAAAAAGGAAAATAACAAGAAAAAGTAGATAAAAGTTTGGATTTTTTGAGAGGGATAAGACCATTTGGTTTTGAGTTAAAACTTTTTGAATTTCTGCCAAAAATGAACAGTTTAAAAAAAACTTTTCAACAAAAAGCAAAAATTTTATCATAAAACTGAATTTTTTTCAACATTTTTTTTGCTTGTTAAGAAAATAATAATATCTTTGCCGTCCCCAAAAAGATGGGTTTGCAATAATAACAGTGAAATCAACTAATACAAAAGGTTAAACATGCCAACTATAAGTCAATTAGTAAGAAAAGGACGCTTTAAAGCTCCAAACAAAAGTAAATCGGCCGCTTTGGATTCTTGTCCACAACGCCGTGGTGTTTGTACACGTGTGTACACAACAACTCCAAAGAAACCAAACTCAGCAATGCGTAAGGTTGCTAAAGTACGTTTAACGAATAAGCAAGAAATTATTGCTTACATTCCAGGAGAAGGTCATAATTTGCAGGAGCACAGTATCGTATTGGTACGTGGTGGTCGTGTTAAGGATTTACCAGGAGTTCGTTATCATATCGTTCGTGGATCTTTAGATACTGCGGGTGTTGAAGGAAGAAAACAACAACGTTCGAAATACGGAACTAAACGCCCTAAAGCAGGTGCTGTTGCAGCTCCAGCAAAAGGAAAGAAAAAATAATAAATAAAAAAAATTAAGTAGATTTTACAAAATGAGGAAGTCAACCGCTAAAAAAAGAATTTTATTACCTGATCCAATATATAACGATATATTGGTTACACGTTTTTTAAACAGTTTAATGTACAGTGGAAAAAAGAACACTGCATCAACTATTTTCCACGAATGTTTGGAAATTGTTGCTAAACGAACTAACGAAGATGGTTTAGAAGTATTTAAAAAAGGATTAGCAAATGTAACACCACAAGTTGAGGTTCGTTCTCGTCGTGTAGGTGGAGCAACTTTCCAAATTCCTTCTGAGGTTCGCCCAGAAAGAAAATTAGCATTAGCTATTAAATGGATGATTACTTACGCTCGTAAACGTAACGAAAAATCTATGGCTCAAAAATTAGCAGGCGAAATTGTTTCAGCTTCGAAAGAAGAAGGAGCAGCTTTCAAAAAGAAAGAAGATATTCACAAAATGGCAGAAGCTAACAAAGCGTTTTCACATTTTAGATTCTAAAAGAAATGGACTTAAGATATACAAGAAATATTGGTATTGCTGCGCACATTGATGCTGGTAAAACAACAACAACAGAGCGTATTTTATATTATACGGGTGTTAACCACAAAATTGGTGAAGTTCACGAAGGTGCAGCTACTATGGACTGGATGGCACAAGAGCAAGAGCGTGGAATTACAATTACTTCTGCAGCTACAACTTGTTTTTGGAAATACAGAGATAACCAATACAAAATTAACATCATTGATACACCGGGTCACGTTGACTTTACAGTTGAGGTAAACCGTTCATTACGTGTATTAGATGGTTTAGTATTTTTATTTTCAGCAGTTGATGGTGTTGAGCCTCAATCTGAAACTAACTGGCGTTTAGCAGATAATTATAACGTAACTCGTTTAGGTTTCGTTAATAAAATGGATCGTCAAGGTGCTGACTTCTTAAAAGTAGTTAAGCAAACTCGTGAAATTTTAGGTGGTAATGCAGTTCCTCTTCAAATACCAATTGGTGCTGAAGAAAATTTTATTGGAGTAGTTGATTTAATTAACTTCCGTGGAATTGTTTGGAATGAACACGATAAAGGAATGACTTTTAAAGAAGTTCCAATTCCAGCAGATTTATTAGAAGAAGCTACTGAGTGGAGAGAGAAAATGTTAGAAGCGGTTTCTGAATTTGATGATAAAATTATGGAGAAGTTTTTTGACGCTCCAGAAACTATTACAGAAAGAGAAGTATTAGATGCATTGCGTAAAGCTTGCGTTGCTAATAAAATTGTTCCAATGGTATGTGGTTCATCTTTCAAGAATAAAGGTGTACAAACAATGTTGGATTTGGTTATGGAATTAATGCCATCACCAATGGATAAAGAAGTTACAAAAGGAACTAACCCTGATACAGGTGAAGAAGTTTCTCGTAAGCCAGATGTTAAAGAACCATTTACAGCATTAGCATTTAAAATCGCAACAGATCCATTTGTAGGTCGTTTGTGCTTTTTCCGTGCTTATTCTGGTCGTTTAGATGCAGGTTCTTATGTATTAAATACGCGTTCAGGAAACAAAGAACGTATTTCACGTATTTTCCAAATGCATGCTAACAAACAAAATCCAGTTGAATTTTTAGAGGCTGGAGATATTGGAGCAGCAGTAGGATTTAAAGATATTAAAACAGGAGATACACT
>JBILCJ010000196.1:0-4136 GCA_044353195.1 Bacteroidia bacterium
ATTGACTACCATTAGTTCCTGGGCCAGCATTTGCCATCGATAAAATTCCTGGACCTGAATGTTTTAAAGTTTCATCAAATTCGTCACCAAATTTGTATCCTGGATCACCAGTTCCTGTTCCAAGTGGGCAACCACCTTGAATCATAAAGTTAGGAATAACACGATGAAATTTTAAACTATCGTAGTAAGCTTTTCCTTCTGCTTTTGCAGTATTCTTAATTGCACCTTCCGCTAAGCCAACAAAGTTAGCGACAGTCATAGGTGTTTTTTTAAATTCTAATGCACAGTAAATAGTGCCTTTGTCCGTTTCAAATTTGGCATACATGCCATCTGCTTGTTTACTTAAAAATTCTTTATCCATTTTACTTAGTTTTGTTTTTTTACCTTTGTTATTTCCTGCAAATGCTAAATTCCCTATAAAGGCAACTAGTGATAATGCTAAAATTATTTTTTTCATAGGTTTTTTATTTAATTGAATTATTATATTATGTCGTTAGAACTATTGTCCGGGCATTTGTTGTGGTTGAGGTGGAGCAGGTTTCGTATTTATATCAACTAATTCTATTTCAAAGGTTAATGGTGCAAAGGGAGGAATAACACCACCAGCTCCACGATTTCCGTATGCTAAATTAGAAGGAATTAACAATGTGGCTTTACCACCTTTTGCCATTAATAGTAAAGCTTCTTCCCAACCTGGAATAACCATACCTTGACCAAGAATAAATTTAAAAGGCTCTGGTTTTCCTTCTGAAGAATCAAAAACTTGACCATTTAATAATTTACCGGTATAGTTAACAGTTACTTCATTTCCAGCTCTTGCTAATGGGCCTTTACCTTTTTGTGTTTCGGTATAATATAAACCGCTTGCAGTTGGAGTTGCTTTTATTTTTGAATCAACAATGTATTTTTCAATTTGAGGTTTTTCAGCTTCAGCCATTTTAGCCATTTCAATTTCTTGTTGCTTTTGATTTTCCTCTAATTCTTTTTTAGTTTTAATATCAACCATTTTAATTTCAACTTTAAGCATATCACCTGGCTTTAAAAATGGAGGTAATTGAGCCACACGCTGTGTTTTTAAGTAGAATGAATCTGCACTTACAATAAATGAAGCACTATCACCTTTTGACATCATCATCATGGCGTCTTCTAAACTTCCTACGAATGAAGATTTCGGCATAATAAATTTAGTAATTCCAGATCCATCTTGACTAGCATTTGCAGAATTCACTAAAACAGAATCATTAGACATTAACGTGAAGATATATCTAAATGCTACTCCGTCTCCTTCAGTTACTTTTGTACCTTTTTCATCTTGGGTAAAAAATTTATAATTTAACCCGTTTTCTGCAGTTTCATAACCTTCATATTTAGATTTGTTACAAGCTGCAAGTCCTACTAATAATGCAGAACCTAATAAAATTGTGATTTTGTTCATGTTTTTTTATTTTATATCAATTAATGTAATATTATATACTAAAGGAGTAAATGGTTGAACGAGTTGATTAGAACTACCTTTTTCTCCAAAAGCAAGTTGTGAAGGTACAATTATTTTTGAAAATTCACCTTTTTTTAATGTTCCTATAACAATATTTAACCCTTTTACAACTTGGTCAGGAGTTCCGTAAATAAACTCTAAATTTTGTGGTTTTACATCTAAAGGTTTTTCATCTAAATAAAAACCTTGGTAACTGATAGTAATCTTGTTTCCCATTTTCACCTGTTCATTTTTCGTTTCTTTCTTTTCGAGTTGATAAATACCACTTGACTGAGGCGTTGATCGTGGGTAGTGTAAGGCAATATAATCAGTTATTTTTCTTATTTCTAAAGTTTTACCTTCGGCTGCAGATTTCTGAATTATTGAATCATATTGAGTCTTATTAAAAATAGAAATTACTTTCATATTGAATTGAATCAGACTGTCATTTAAGCAAAAGAAAGGCACAGATGTGTTAAAAAAAGTTTTAAAAAATAGAGAAGGAGGACTCAAAAAAGAAACACTATCACCTTCGGATAATTGTAAGAAGTATGCTTGAAAATACTTTTCAATAAGTGGTTTTTTCAAATCAATAAATAAACCTTTTCTGGTATTATTTATAGAATTATAAAACACAGAATCTGCTTGAGTTTTTAATTCTATTTCAATCTGTAAAATGGAATTTAAGTTTGGTTTTTTTTCACCGTCCCCGATGGTTATTAGTTGAAAATAATTCCCATTTTTATCTTTGTCGTAACTAAAAGAAGTTTGAGATTTAGAACAGCTATAACTTATAAAAAAAACAGATCCAATAGGAATAAAAACTGTCAAAAAAACGCGTATTCTAAGAAGAATTAGCCCGCCAAATTGAACTATGGCCAAATTTTTACTCATTTGATGAACTTGATTTGCTTACTTGTAAGATTTCAATGTCATATAAGATAGGGGATTGTGGCGGTACTTTTTTTGAGTCTCCAAGCAGTCCGTGAGCCAAATGAGATGGAATTAAAAGCAATGCCTTATCACCTTTTTTTAATTTCAATATCGATTTATGTAATCCATCTTCAACATCTTGCATCCCAACCTTAAACTGTTTTTCTCCATCTGTTTTTGATGAATAACAAATGGTCCCATCTAATAGAGATAATGAGTAATTTATAGTTACAACGTCTCCATTTGCTATTGAATCTCCAACAATGGAGGGTTTGTAAACATAATACCTAACACCGAAATTTGTTTTGACGAAAGGAAATTGATGCGATTTTTGATAATAATCCATTTCATCAATCTCTTTTGTAACGACTTGCTGATTTACTTTAATAAATTGTTGGTCTATTTTCGCTTTATCAATTCCACTTTTCTGTTCATGAGAATCTTCGCCATTTTTACAAGAATTGAAAAATGAGGCTCCTATCATTAATAGTAAAAAATAAGAATCGGTTTTAAACACAATTTATAGTTTATTTATTAGAATCTGACACACGATCAACTTCTTTTTTCACTTCTTGAATATGCTCTTGAATTGTTGAGGTTATATTTCCTGTGTTATCATGCAAATCTTTTTGTAAACCGTTAGCTGCATCTTTAAATTCGCGTATACCTTTACCAAGTGATTTAGCTAAATTTGGAACACCTTTCCCCCCAAATAATAGTAAAACAACTAATAGTATCATCACTACTTCGCCGCCACCTAAATTTAAAAATAGAACAATTATAGAATTCATAGTGTAAAATTACTATTTATATAACATATTTTCATTAAAAATTCAGGAATAAAATAAAACCACTATTTTGTTCAACTATTATTTTGGAATTATTAAAAAATTGGTATATTTTTGTTTTTATAACTATTTATTTAAATAATCTATTTAAGCATGAAAAAACATTACACTTCTTTTTTTAAGGCAAAGTTACATACATCAAAATTAGTTTTGATTTTTGCGGGATTGTTAACTTTTAATAATTTAAAAGCCCAGGTATATTGTTCTGCTGCTGCTGTGCTTACCGGCGATGATGAAATATTCAATGTTACCTTTGCCTCAATGTCTAATACCACCACTTGTACCTCCATTGGAGGTCCAGGATCATCTGTATCATTATATAATGACTATACAACATTAGTTCCTGCACCTGTTGTATCTTTAGGTATGAATTATCCATTGTCAGTTACTGTTGGTATGTGTGGTACATTCGGTTATTCTGGGATTGTTAGAGTTTGGATTGATTGGAATAAGGATGGTGATTTTTTTGATACAGGTGAGGAAGTTTATACATCTCCATATACGGCTTTTCCAGTTGCTGGGGCTATAGTCTCTGCGGCAGGTGGAGTTACTATTCCTATTACTGCTTTACCTGGTGTTACTCGTATGCGTGTCATGGAAGTAGAATCAGCTACTGCACCAACACCTTGTACAAATCCGTTTTGGGGAGAGGTTGAAGACTATAACATTAATATTTTAACACCATCACCTCTTGATTTAGGTGTGAGCGCAGTTGTTAAACCTACAAGTTTAAGAGAATGTTTTGGTACTGATACCATTGTGGCTCGTGTTACAAATTATGGTTCAGCCATAGCTAATTTTGCAACTAATCCTACAACAGTAACTGTAAAAACTACCGGTGCAGTTGTTGGAACTTATACAGTGGCTGTTTCTTCTGGCAC
>JBILCJ010000197.1:0-4079 GCA_044353195.1 Bacteroidia bacterium
TTGTGCTAAAATCAAAAGATAGGCAAGCAACAAAAGACAAACTCATTCTTGGCTTAAGTATATTGTCAGGTATGTTATTGAGCCTTTCTATTTTATTTAAAGTGATGCATTGGCCATACACGATGATACTTGGTTACGCATCAATTGGTCTACTTGGATTTGTTTTACTTCCTATCTATTTAATGGTTGGCATTAAAAATCCTGACAATAGAATAAATGCCATTACTTCATCAATCGTTATCATTATGATATGTGGACTTTGGCTAACGTTAGTACGCACGCCACATGGATCAAAAATAAAAAACATCAAAGACACGTCTTCATTTTTAATTAATGAAGGCATTGTTTCTGCACAACAAAAACTCTACGATTCGGTTATAAAAACAGACTCTTCAGAAAATAAGTTACGCGTATTGAGTCACCAAATAATCAGCCTTTGCGAAAAGATTAAAACGTCTATCGTCTTAAAAGAAACAGAAACAACCAAACTTTCAAATGATTTTGAAGCACACTTACAGTTTATTTCTGATGATATATTTCGTTCTCCAAGTATGCCAAACAAAGATGTTGACGCACTTCAAGATCTAATAAAAACATACGATTTAGAATTAGAAACAACACCAACTAAAAAGAAACTTCCAACAGATTACAAAACCATGAGCGAAGAACGTATTCCGTTTTTTGTTGGAACTAATTTAGAAGTATTGCAACAATTGCAACAAGTACAATTAATGGTGATGCAAAACGACATGTAAACGTTTGAAAAACAAAAACC
Source organism: Bacteroidia bacterium (assembly GCA_044353195.1). GTDB lineage: Bacteria > Bacteroidota > Bacteroidia > B-17B0 > Aurantibacillaceae > UBA4416. The sequence continues at coordinate 776 of JBILCJ010000197.1, forward strand.
ATACAGCGTAAAAAAGTGTATGGTTTTTATACCTTTATAGCTCAAACTTAAAGGTATCTATGAAACACACTAACCAACTCATCAAAGAAAGTAGTCCGTATTTATTACAACACGCGCATAACCCTGTAAATTGGTATGCATGGAATAATGAAACACTTGAACTGGCTAAAAGTGAAAACAAATTAATATTAGTTAGTATTGGATACAGCGCTTGCCATTGGTGCCATGTGATGGAACACGAAAGTTTTGAAAACGAAGACGTTGCAAATGTGATGAATCAACATTTTATCAATGTGAAAGTTGATAGAGAAGAACGCCCTGATGTTGATATGGTATATATGGGTGCCGTGCAATTAATGACTGGGCAAGGAGGTTGGCCCTTAAACTGTTTTGCATTACCTGATGGAAGACCCATTTATGGAGGAACATATTTTCCAAAACAACAATGGGTAAACGTTTTAAAAAGTATTGCAGAATTGTACCAAACAAATCCTGAAAAAGTGTTTGAGTACGCTGAACATCTCACAGAAGGATTAGTGAAATTAGAAAATCCAAAAGACCAGTCGGGAAATCCTTTTCAAATGGACTCCTTAAGAAAATCAGTTAACACATGGAAACAATTAGTGGATGAAGAAAATGGTGGACCAAACAGAGCACCTAAATTTCCATTACCAAACAATTATTTATTTTTATTACACTACAATTATTTTGAAAATAATAACTTCATAAAAAAACACATTGATACGACCTTAACGAAAATGGCTTATGGCGGCATTTACGATCAAATTGGTGGAGGCTTTGCAAGATACAGCACCGACATGATTTGGAAAGTTCCACACTTTGAAAAAATGCTGTATGATAATGCGCAACTCATTAGTTTATACACGCAAGCCTTTAAACAAGCACCAAATCAATTGTATAAAGACATTGTAGTTGAAACGATTGCCTTTATTAAAAAAGAATTATGTAATTCCGAAGGTGGGTTTTATTCGGCACTAGATGCTGATAGCGAAGGTGTGGAAGGTAAATACTACGTTTGGCAAAAAGAAGAATTAAAAGAATTACTAACAACTCATTTTGATGTCTTTGCAGATTATTACAACGTCAATGAATTAGGATATTGGGAAGATGAAAACTATGTACTCATGCGTCATGATGATGATGCTGTTATTGCAACCAAACACAGCTTATCTATTTCTGAATTAAAAGAAAACGTAGAAACGTGTAAACGCATTTTATTAGAAGCGAGGGATAAACGGACTAAACCGGGCTTAGACAATAAAGTTTTAGCTTCATGGAATGGTTTAATGTGTAAGGCTCTAGCAGAAGCCTATTTGGTTTTTGAAGATGAAACCATGAAAGAATTAGCGCTACATAATGCCAACTATTTAAGGACTCATTATTATTTAGGAAACGGACATTTATTGCGTTTACAAAATGAAAATACACGTATCAATGGTTTCTTAGATGATTATGCATTTGTTATTGATGCCTTTATTTCAACCTATCTCATGACAGCTGATTTTGATTGGCTTGAAATATCAGTGGAATTAAGTAATTACGTGATTTCAAATTTTTACGATGTGACAGCAAAAACGATGTATTACACCGATAAAACAAAAGAAAAATTGATTGTAAGAAAAGCTGAGTGGAGCGATAATGTGATTCCTGCTTCGAGTTCTCAAATGGCCATTAACTTACATACCCTATCCACTTATTTTGACGATGCTAAGTATAAAGAAATTTCAACAATCCTATTACATTCGGTTGTTACAGAAATAGAAAATTATGGAGCTGGATACAGCAATTGGGCTACTTTATTATTACAAAACGTTATACCTCAAATCGAAGTAGTGATTGTTGGTAAAGATGTTAATGAAAAACTAAAAGCCTTATATAAACATACACCTCCAAATGTGATATTTGCTTTAAGCGATAAACAAAATAATTTAGACATTTTTAAAAATAGATTTGTAACAGAAAAAACAACCATTTTTATTTGTAAAAATAAAAGCTGTTTATTGCCAACAGAAGATATAAACGAAGCCCTTAAATTAATTGAAGAAACGAATCAACACATTCATTAGGAACTACAAAACAGTTTTAGCTTGTTTCACTTTGTTCTGCTTTCAAGAAACTTTAATCGCGCAAATACTGTTGCCGAATTCTGATAATGCATTTGAATCAATGATTCCATTTAATGGACCCTATATTCAACAACATCTTATTAAATCAATTACCTGTGACATCATTGACAAAAAAGATTTACAAGTAGCTGAAACCATTCGATTCGTAAATCGCTATGAATTTAATAAAAATGGACAACTCCAACTTTTTTATTATACCCAAGTACTTAAAACAATAGAAAAGGAGTTTCATCACGATGCAGTATATCGAAAAAGAAGACTGATAAGACGAGCCTATACTTATTCGAAAACCATTCCGGTTTTTGACACCATTTCTACAACATACATCTATGATGAATTAAACCAACTGAGATTAAAAAGAATGAATGAGGGGCTGTTTTATGATAGCTACTATTACGATTATCATAGCGATGGCAAACTACAAAAAGAAATGCATTACAAAGAAACCAATGCAAGCGCTTTAAAACAGGATTTTAAAGTTGGATCGCAAATAAGTATGAGTGAGGAACGTTTTGAAGATAAGGCCATAAACAAACATCAATATAAAAAAACCTGTTTTAATAACGAAAACAGACCTTACAAAGAGATTATATATAATCTAAATGATGACAATCAAATTTTAAACATAACCGAACAATATGTTGTAACTTGGTTAACGCAAACCTATTCGTTTGAATACAACGCAAAACATCAATTAACCAAAGCAATTTCAATAAGTAATAGCAATGGCTTGAAAACCCTATTAAAAACTTACGAATACGATTCTAATGATTGTTTGCTTACCGAAAAACAATTTAAAAATGACCTTCTCATCAAAGAAATAAGTTACCTAACAGATTCATCAAAAAAAATAACATCCTACATCATTCGTGATCCCAACGAAAAAACAATGCGAATTGTAAAATTAACGTATACGTTATACGAATAGACCTGATTGCAGTGGAAATCCTTTTTTGTTTTTTTTCAAAACAAAAAAGATTGAAACGAAAAGCAGGAAATAGCTCCAAAAAAAATTAACTAATTTGAGCTTTAAAAAAACTGAAACACTACATTCAAATCGATTCAAAATAAAAAACCAGTCTGAAAATAATTGTATTTTATAATGATTACCGCTAGCCCTGATTGCAGTGGAAATCCTTTTTTGTTTTTTTTCAAAA
>JBILCJ010000198.1:0-4051 GCA_044353195.1 Bacteroidia bacterium
ATTCTTTTTAATTATTTATGGGCAATTGTTATACATCAGTTTAATAAAAACTATTACGTTTTACTTTTTGGGGTTACAATTAATTTATTAGCCTTAGTTTATTATAAATACGCAGGTTTCTTTTTAGAATTATTACCTGTTAATTCGGAAGGATTTGTTGCTAAAGTGCTCCCTTTGGGTATTTCTTTTTATACTTTTCATTCCATTTCTTATTTGGTGGATGTTTACCGTGGAAAGGCAAAACCTCAGTATAATTTGGCTATCATGGGTTTATATATTGTCAATTTTTCGCAATTGGTTGCTGGTCCCATTGTACGATATCATGATGTTGAAAATCAATTAATTAAACGTATTTATGTATGGAATAGGTTCAGGAATGGCATAAAGATTTTTATTTATGGTTTAGCGAAAAAAATGATTGTTGCTAATACAGTTGGGGTATTTGCAGATGCTACCTTTAAAAACAGTTACGGACCTTACAACAGCTTGTATGCTTGGCTTGGCATTTTATGTTATACATTACAGATTTATTTTGACTTTAGTGGATACAGCGATATGGCTATAGGTATTGGTCGTATGTTTGGCTTTGAGTTTAAACGAAATTTTAATTTACCTTATGCCGCCAAGAACATTAAAACATTTTGGCAAAAATGGCATATTTCATTATCTAGTTGGTTTAAAGATTATTTATACATTCCCTTAGGTGGAAATAAACATGGAAATTTCAGAACTGCTTTAAATTTATTCATGGTATTTATTTTATGTGGCTTATGGCATGGCGCTAATTATACATTTTTAGTTTGGGGATTATTTCATGGGGCATTTTTGGTACTTGAACGCATTTTCGGAAAATTCATCAAGTTTAAAATACCAGCCTTCATTTCTCATGGTTACGTTTGGTTAATTCTTATGATTAGTTGGGTATTTTTTAGAGCAGAAACTATCTCCGAAGCTTTGGATTATCTAAAAACGATGTTTAGTTTTACTATAAATGTTGAATCTGGCCCAGATTTAAAATCCTTTATCAATCCTTATTTTATTTTTATAATTTGTATTGGAATCTTAAGTTCAATTGGCGTCTTTAAAAAATTGACTACCAGTGTTTTAAAGAATAGCATGTTAAACGTTAAAACCTATCGTTTGTTAGAAGCTGGAACATTAATCATGTTGTTTTATTGGTGTGTTTTAGAAATAACAAACAGTAATTTTAACCCATTTATTTATTATAGATTTTAATTTTGAAACTAATTAAAAACATTATTCCATTTACTTTCCTGCTATTTATTAGCGTTCATTTGGTATTGTTTCTAGTTTTACAAAAAGAACCCATAGATTTTGTACAGAATCGCGAAAATTCTTTAATTCCAAGTTATGATTCAGCTGGTACAACGGTGTATTTTAAAAAGTGGTACCGCTATATTGAAGATCATTTTCCTCTAAAAAATGAATATATCAAACAATCCAATCTTATTAAAGGTGTTTGGTTTAAATCATTTAATTCTAAAAACAAGGTAATAATTGGTCAAAATGATTGGTTATTTTATAATTCATGTGTTTATGATGATGAAGGATTGGATGAATTTGCTGGTTTTGATCGTTGGAATCCTGAGCAATTAAAAAAAGTTGTTGAAAACATTAAAACGATAAAAAAATGGTGTCATAAACATAACATTCAATTTGAGGTACTTATTTGTCCTAACAAACAAACTATTTATCCTGAGTATTTACCAACTAATTATTTACGTAAGCATGACAGTCGTTTAACTCAATTAAAAAAAGAATTGCCTGAAATAATTAATTTAGAAAACATTTTTAAAGTAAGTAGAAAAGAAAACCCTAGTCAACTGTTATATTATAAAACTGACACTCATTGGAATTCTTATGGAGCGCTATTAGCTTCTCGAGAATTAAGAAAAAGGTTGGTTTCTCATTTTTCTTATATTGATGATTTATCAATCAGTTTAAAAGATTCAGTTTCATTAAATGGATTTGACTTAGCAAATATGATTGCTTTAAAAAATAAATTTATCGATTCTATACCTTTAGTTACATTTAATAATAAATCTTCTCAGAAAATCCCTTCATTAGTAATGGTACATGACTCATTTTCAGGCTCTTTAGAAAATTCATTGAATCAATTGTTTACTACTATAACATATCGACATTTGTATACAGATGGAATACCTTCTCCATCTTATTTATTAGAAAATAAACCTGATGTTTTTATAATTGAATTAGTTGAACGTTATAAAGAAATTTTAACTAATGACATTCATGCTGATTTTTATAATTAAATCTTATTATTATGATTAAATTTATACTTAGAATGCAATAATATTATTCGATAAACGTTTACTATATTAAAGAATATTGAAACAAATCATATTAATTCCTTATAAAAAATACCATGACCTTGAAAATATTTTTCACTCTCTTTTTTAGTGTTATTTCGCAAGTTATTTTTTCTCAAATAAAAATTGGAGAATGGCAAGATTATCTTTCTTATAATACAACTAATAGTGTCTCTAAAGTTGGAAATATAGTCTATGTATCTAATCAACAAGGCTTGGCGAAATTTAATGAAAGTGATAATAGTGTAGAGAAATTAACTAAAATTGATGGATTATCTGATGTTGGTATTAGTATTATTAGAAAAAACGCTTATAATGACGTCTTAATAGTTATATATGCGAATTCAAATATTGACTTAATTTTACCTAATGGAAAAATTGTAAATATTTCTGATTTAAAACGAAAAGTAATACCTGGCAATAAAATTATTTATGAAGCTTATTGTAAAAATAAGTTGGCTTATTTATCATGTGGATTTGGAATTATTGTAATTGATACAGAAAAATATGAGATTAAAGAAACTTATCAAATTGGAAACGGTACAACATTTAAAGAAATTAGACAAGTTACATCAACCGACTCAGCCATTTATGCAGCGACTGAAACTGGAATTTATTATGGTTTGTTATCCAAAAATCTATCAAATTATCAAAATTGGAAACCCATAAATACTGGAATAACTCCAGGGCCATATAATTCTATCATTAATTTTAATGGAAAATTGATTGCAAATTATTCAGGTCGATTAGCTACTAATTCTCCTTTAGCAGATACAATTTGGCAGTTTAATGGAAGTGTTTGGAGTAAATATCCATTTAAATCTAACTCAGAAAATTTTAAATTATACGATTATTCTTCATACGGAAAAATGCTTATTCTAGATCGTTTAGGCTTGTCTGATTATACGTCTACAGGTGTTTCAAGTGTTTATATCACTAGTTATGGTTTTGATAATACCTATATAATTGATGCTTACTACGATGGAGGGTCAACTTATTGGTTAGCTGATAATCGTTACGGATTATTAAAATCGAAAGGATCTTACCCAAAAGAAAATGAAAAAATTTCAATTATAGGACCTTCGAATAATCTTGCAAATGATTTAGCAATTGTAGATGGTAATTTAGCAATCGCTCCTGTGAATCTTGGGCAGACATTTAGTTATCAGTTTAATAATCAAAAACCAAATTTATACTTTAATAAATTATGGGTTGATATTAATTTTTTGTCTGATACACTTAGAGATTTGAATTGCGTGGCTATAAATCCAAAAAATAAAAATCATGTGGTTTTTGGTTGTATGGGATATGGTGTTATTGAAATTAAAAACAATACCCTTTCAAATATATATAACACCTCAAATTCTTCAATGGTTGGTTATAATGGAGGAAATCAACTTTGGACAACTGGAATAAACTTTGATAAAAATTCCAATATGTGGGTGATGAATTCTGGAAGTTCTAGAGCGGTTTCTATTTTAAAGAATGGGAGTTGGATGAATTTAAACTTTGATTATCTTGTATCTAAACCCACTATTTCAAAAGTTATTTTTGATAAAAATGATTATGCATGGATGATTTTAGCTAGAAGTGGCGGTATTATGGTATATAAAGATGTTAACGGTTTATCTCAACCCACAACAACTAATACAAAAATTCTATCTGTTGCCAAAGGAAATGGATTTTTACCAACTCCTGAT
>JBILCJ010000259.1:0-4035 GCA_044353195.1 Bacteroidia bacterium
ATACCTTAACAGGATCTAATGTATCCGGATGTACGAATACAACAACGCTTTCATTAACCGTTAATGCAAACCCAACGGTAACAGCAAGTAGTAATCCATCAGTACTATGTATTGGTACAACAGCGACCTTAACGGCTTTAGGAGGCACAAGTTACACCTGGAGTCCAGGCGGATTAACTGCAGGTACCATCACAGTAAGTCCATCAAGCAGTACGATTTATACAGTAACAGGAGTTAATGCATCAGGTTGTACGAATACGACTACTTTATCCTTATCTGTATCCGACCCAACATTAAGTTTATCTTCATCAAGCAATACGATTTGTGCAGGAACAAGTGCGACCTTAACAGCGAGTGGATTATCGACGTATACATGGAACCCAGGTGGTTTAACAGGATCGACGGTAGTAGTAAGTCCAAGTGTAACAATAACCTATACGGCAGTAGGAACAAGTAGCTTAGGCTGTACATCAACAAAAACGATAAGTATCAGTGTTATTGCTAACCCAACGATAACAGCGAGTTCAAGTTCAACCGCCATTTGTGTAGGTTCAACAGCGACGTTAACAGCACTAGGTGGCACGAGTTATACTTGGAGCCCAGGCGGCTTAACGGTGAGTACAATCACTGTAAATCCGACGAGTACAACCGTCTATACCTTAACAGGATCTAATGTATCCGGATGTACGAATACAACAACGCTTTCATTAACCGTTAATGCAAACCCAACGGTAACAGCAAGTAGTAATCCATCAGTACTATGTATTGGTACAACAGCGACGTTGACAGCTTTTGGAGGTACAAGTTATACATGGACTCCAGGGGGATTAACCGCTAGTACCATCACAGTAAATCCATCAAGTAGTACGATTTATACAGTAACAGGAGTTAATGCATCAGGTTGTACGAATACGACTACTTTATCCTTATCTGTATCCGACCCAACATTAAGTTTATCTTCATCAAGCAATACGATTTGTGCAGGGACAAGTGCAACCTTAACAGCGAGTGGATTATCAACTTATACATGGAATCCAGGAGTATTAACCGGCACAACAGTTGTAGTAAGTCCAAGTGTAACAACGACTTATACAGTTGATGCTAATAATGTATTTGGATGTTTTGCAAGCACAACGATTACTATCAATGTTAATACAGCACCATCTGTGTCCGTATCAGCAACACCAACCGTATTATGTGGACCAGGCACAGTAACCTTAACAGGAAGTGGCGCCTTAACATACAGCTGGAGTCCAATAGCATTAACAGGTTCGGTTGTAGTAGACAATATTTCAACAACGACCACATATAGTTTAATAGGTTCCGACGCCATAGGTTGTTCTAATACAGCAACTTTAACGATAGCAGTAGGTAGCCCAACGGTTATTGTAGTAGGATCTTCATCAGGCATATGTGTGGGTTCAACAGCTACATTAAGTGCAAGTGGTGCAAGCTCTTACACGTGGAATCCAGGAGGATTAACCACAAGTACGATAGCTGTAAATCCAACGAGTACAACCGTATACACTGTAACAGGATTAGTAGGAACTTGTACAAACACCCAAACATTAAATTTAAATGTGAGTGCTATCCCAACACTATCATTGACAGCGGCATCTAATACGATTTGTGCAGGCACAAGTGCAACAATAACGGCATCAGGAGCATCCACATATACATGGAATCCAGGAGCATTAACAGGAACAACAGTTGTTGTAAGTCCAACGCTAGCGACTACATATACAGTAGATGGCGATAATGGTTTTGGTTGCATAGGAACAGAAACAATTACCATCAATGTGAATACAGCACCATCCGTATCCGTATCAGCGACACCAACCGTATTATGTGGACCAGGTACAGTAACCTTAACAGGAAGTGGCGCTTTAACGTATAGTTGGAGTCCAATAGGATTAACAGGCTCAGTGGTAGTAGATAATATTTTATCAACGACCACGTATAGTTTAATAGGATCAGACGCAATCGGTTGTTCGAGCACAGAAACCTTAACGATAGCTGTAGGTAGTCCAACGGTTAGCGTAGTAGGATCATCATCAGGTATTTGTATAGGAGCAACAGCAACATTAAGTGCAAGTGGCGCAAGCTCTTATACATGGAATCCGGGAGGATTAACCACTGGTACGATAACTGTAAATCCAACGAGTACAACAATCTATACGGTAACAGGATTAGTAGGGACTTGTACAGACACCCAAACATTAAATTTAAATGTGAGCGCTAGTCCAACGATATCTATTGTTGCAACATCTAATACGATTTGTGCGGGTTCAACATTAACATTAACAGGCAGCGGAGCATCTACATATACTTGGAATCCAGGAGCGCTAACAGGAAGTTTAGTAACTGTTAATCCAAGTGTCACAACGACTTATACGGTAGATGGCGATAATGGTTTAGGATGTATTGCAAGTGAAACGGTTATTATAACAGTTAATGCCTTACCAAGTTTATCTATATCAGCAAGTCCAGTAGCCTTATGTGCACCAGGCACAGTCACCTTAACAGGAAGTGGAGCAGACACCTATAGCTGGATACCAAGTGGAACCACAGGAACAGTATCTGTAGAAAATCCAACGACAACCACGGTATATACTTTAAGCGGCACAGATGTATTAGGCTGTTCAAATAGCCAAACGATCTCAATAAGTGTAGGCACACCAACAATTACGATAACAAGTACACCAACCGTATTATGTATAGGTTCAACAGCAACTTTAACAGCGAGTGGCGCATCAACTTACACATGGAGTCCTTTAGCAATTGTAGGAAGTACAGTTACAGATTCTCCAATTATCAATACGACTTACACTGTAACAGGAGATAATGGATTTGGATGTATCTCAACCAATACATTTGTATTATCGGTAGTAAATTGTACGCTATCGACTCATGTATTAGGATTAACCAAAGCGGTAAGCACAGCAACCATTATCAATAGCAATGCTTATAATGTAACTTATACCATTGTGGCAACGAATCCTTCAACGGTTAATTTAACAGGCTTTAGTATAGTAGATAATTTAACATCTACGTTTCCTTTACCAGCTACATATAGTGTTATCTCTACACCTTTAGTTACGTCCATTAATAGTAGTTTGACAGTAAATTCAATTTTTGACGGAGCGTTACAAAATGATTTATTAAGTCCATTAACAAGTACTTTATTAGCAGGTAAAGCGGATACGATTGTCTTCACTGTTCAAATTAACCCTAACGGATTATTCGGACCATTCTATAATTCAGCAGTAGGATATGGGACAGATGATTTAGGTGTTTTAATATCAGATAGTTCAAACACAGGATTTTCATACGATCCAGATTCAGATGGTGACCCAACTAATAATGATACAGCAACGGTTTTAACCTTATTACCATTTACTTCAATAGGCATAGCGAAGAGTGGAAGTGTATCAGGAGTCTTATTAGATAAGACACTTGACGTAACGTATGTGATAACGGTCAAAAACTTAGGAAACGATACGCTTAAAACCGTTCAGGTTAAGGATGATTTAACGATTCCATTACCAGCAACCTTTACCATCAAATCGGGCCCAACGGCTACAGGTAGTTTAACAGCCAATCCACTGTATGATGGTATATTAGACTCTGATTTATTAATAGCAAGTTCAAGTTCGTTAGCACCAGGTCAAGTAGAAACGATCACTTTGGTATTAAACATAACCCCAAATGCTATTAAAACGATAACGAATATAGCTGTAGGAACAGGAACGGGAAGTATAGCTGTTTCCGATACATCGAATACAGGTAATGTAGCTGATCCGAATGGGAATGATAACGCAACTGAACAAGGAGAAAATATCCCAACGGTGTTATCGTTGCCAGATGTTAATTTATTCATACCGGATGTCTTCACACCGGATGGTGATGGCAAGAATGATTTGTTTGTAATCAAAGGAATCAGTGGAAGAGAGGTTAAGTTAACGGTATTTAATAGATGGGGAAATAAGGTGTATAGTTCAGACGCGTATGCTAATACATGGGATGGAAGTTCAA
>JBILCJ010000038.1:0-13681 GCA_044353195.1 Bacteroidia bacterium
AATTACTTCGTTGCAATACGTAATCAATCAAAAAGGTAATGATACATTGCAAGATTTAGAAATTATAACCTTTGCTGGTAGAGATCATATTTTTGAAGAAATGGAAGGTTTGAAATTTAAAATTTCGGCTAAATCTTTTTATCAAACAAATTCGCCGCAGGCCTACGAGCTGTATAAAATAACTCGCGATTTTTGCGAATTAAAAGGTGATGAGGTTGTTTACGATTTATATACAGGAACAGGTACCATTGCAAATTTTGTTGCTAAAAAAGCTAAAAAAGTAGTAGGTGTTGAATATGTACCTGATGCTGTTATTGATGCTAAGAATAATTCTGAATTTAATTCAATCACAAATACTGTTTTTTTTGCAGGTGATATGAAAGACGTATTAAACGCTGATTTTATTGCAACACATGGAAAACCAGATGTTATCATTACTGACCCGCCACGCGCTGGTATGCACGAAGATGTTATCGCCGTTTTATTAAAAGTAGGGGCGCCAAAAATTGTTTACGTGAGTTGTAATCCAGCAACGCAGGCTCGTGATTTAGCGATGATGGCTGAAGCTTATGATATTAAAGCAATTCAGCCCGTTGATATGTTCCCTCAAACAGCTCATGTAGAAAATGTGGCGTTACTAATTAAAAAATAAAATAAAGTTTTTTTGTAACCTTTTGTTTAGAACGGAGTTAAATATAATCTAACTCCTAACTAATTTTCAAATGATTACACCTGTTTTTAAATCCATCGAAAAAGAGGAAGTTGCTTCCTTGAAGTTTCCTAATAAGGAAGTACTGGCAGATAATACTTTGATAAAGCAAAGAGATAATGATTTGAAAAGGGCTTTATCATTGGGTAACTTAGAACATTCTAAAATTAAAATTTATTTTGAAGACGATATTTCTCGAAAATACGTTGAAACAACGGTATGGGGCGTAACAGATAAAAGAGTTATTCTAAAACAAAACATGGTTATTCCCATTAATCGTATTTACAAAATTACTAATTAGTTATTCGAATTATTGTTAGTATTCATCGATAAATTTTATAAATTAGACTTATAAAATTATCTGTTAAAATAATTTTTATTATATTTTTATGATGTTTAGCCGAATTTAAGCGTTTAAAAACGTTTATACTCGACTATAAATGCTTAATAACCGACTATTTTTTTTAGTTCGATTTACCTTTGTGTCGTTGAAAATGAGAAGCGCTTCAAAATCAACACGTAATAATTTAATTCATTGTTTAATACTAAAAAAACACATTATGAGCACATTAAGAAACCGCGTACAATTAATTGGTAATCTAGGATCAGCACCCGAAATAAAAACATTAGACGGTGGAAAAAAATTAGCTAAGTTGAATTTAGCAACAAACGAGACACATAAAAATCAGAAAGGTGAAAAGGTTACAGAAACAACCTGGCACAATTTAGTTATCTGGGGGCCATTGGCTGAAGTTGCTGAGAAATATTTGGAAAAAGGAATGGAAATTGCCGTTGATGGTAAATTACAATATAATAATTATACAGATAAAGAAGGCGTAAAGCGTTATTCTACTGATATTGTGGTAAGTGATTTTGTGATGTTAGGTAAAAAGAGTTAGTTTTTAGTTTTGTTGTTTTTTTAAATAGCCTTTCATCTTATCGGTGAAAGGCTATTTTATGCTTCATTATTTTTTTCAAATACTTCTACTTCAGCTAAAGGACTAAATAAGTAAACATTACCTGAACTTAGTTCTCTACACCTGTAACGTTTACGAAGTTTTTCGCCCTTTTCAAATACGCGCGAACCGTTGTATAAAAAATGCGTTCGTTGAGGCAAATGTTCTAATAAAATGAAAGCATTTGATTCTAGTTGTTTATCATATAATTTCAAAGTACGCATCAATGTTAGATCGCTACAGCTTGAGGCGGCAGGATTATTCATGTATTTGCGAAGTGCATAAAGAATATCTAATGGCAAATGATCAGGTGTTAAAAATGGATGCATTAATAATTTGAACGAAAACTTCCATTCTGGGCCATGCGGAGAAACAGAATTTTTATATTGATTATATGTTTTTAAGTGCGCAATTTCATGAATAAGTGTCACAAAAAAAGAATATTCGTTGAGGTTATGATTAATAGTAATTGTATGATTTAATCCATTATGCGGTGGCATATAATCACCCAATTTTGTACTTCGTTCTTTGGTTATTTTTAATTTAATATCGAGTTCAATAATCCAAATGGCAATGGTATTAACAGCAAAATTCGGAATGTATTTTCGCAATATTTCCGAATTTCGTTCTATTTGTTGTTGCTGTAATGAATTCATCTATTTGAAATAAATATTGAAATGAGGTTTAAGGTTTGTATTTCGATTTTGATAATATTTTTTGAGCATCTTTTTCGTTCATTAATTCATTTAAAGTCACATCCTCATTGTGTTCCATGTACGATTTAACAATTTGTCTACCGAGCCACATCGCAATACGGGGTGGACATTCAGAACTGATGGCTCTCGTAAATGGGCCATCTGATGTAAATTCGGAAACTGTTTTTAAATCGTTATCAAATAATTTATTATCCTTTACAAAAAAGCCCCAATAATTTTTTTCGTTTTCAATACAGGTATTAAGCTGCTTGGTTGTATAGCCAAATTTTAACGAATCATTGACTTGAGGCAGTAATCCATCACAGGCATAAAAAATCTTTCCATAAAAAATCATGTGATTTAATAAATTATTTGCAATAGGATCCGCATTGTCAAATTCACTAATCATCCAACCTCTCACGGCATCAGATACAATATGTGCTTTATTCATAGTACGTGTTCTGAATTTCGGAAATTGCAACATGTTGTAAAATTCGGTATTACTTCCTAAATACATTTCTAATCCAATTCCAATGGTCGAATCAACGTACACTACATTGTAATTAAAACCACTCATAAAGGTCACAAATTGTTTTGGTGTTTTTCTTTTTGGAAAAAACACTTTATATCGTTTAACAGCTTCTGTTAATTCGTCACTCATTAATCCTAAATCATTATCTGAAAATGTGTTTGCAACATCCTTAAATGCTTGGTTCATTTCTTTATCTTTTAAAAAAGCAAACATACTTTCATTGTAGGAAGAATCATTAACTCTACCGCCATGATTAACGATGCTGGTTATATAGCGCGTGTAAAAGGTTGAATATTTTTTTTGGAACTCATTCGATTTTGATAAAATATTTTCAGGAGTGAGTAATAATAAATCTTTGTCAAGTCTTTTGAATGCAATTGGTTCCATAACGACTTCACTGGTGTTCACATCTAATGGTTGATGTTGGCATCCTGTCAAAAATTTAACAATTAAAATGAGTGATGCGAGTTTTATAACAGATTTCATTTCTATATTTGTATTACATTTATCATGTTAAATTATAAAATTAAAAACCCGATGAAAAATATTTTACTTTTAGTTTCAAGCAGTTTGTTGTTAGTTATTTCTTTGAAGGCTCAAGATGCCGATAAAAAAGTGAGGTTTGGTTTAAAAATTTCTCCTACACCAACTTGGTTCAGATCAGATAATAAAAACATAGAAAAGTCAGGTGCAAAATTTGGTTTTGGTTTTGGATTGCAAACTGAATTCAGAATCAATTCAACCGCTTCTTTTGTAACTGGTATTGGTGGGGATTTGTTAGGAGGAAAGCAAGCATATAAAAACAATGCACAAGGTTATGTCTTAAATAAAGACAATGAATATGTTGATTCGAAACAAATAGATTTTGTAGCGGGAGCAACTAGTTTTACAGCATCTTCTAACACTAATAAATTTTACGAAATTAAAAGTCGTTCTGTAAAAGCAACGTATGTAACGATTCCTGTTTTATTAAAATTAATGACAAAAGATATTTCAAGTATGAAATATTATGGCATCTTTGGTGGAAATATTGCTATTCAAACTAAATTTAATGCAACAGATGAAGTTGCTTTAGTTTCATACAATGCGTCTTCTGGCAAATACGAAGCAGCTACGTCAACTTCTAAAATTGAAGATTTAAGACCAAGTGGCGACCTTATTCCAATTAATTTAGGTTTAAATGTTGGCATTGGTGCCGAATATAATTTATCTGGTTCAACGTCTTTATTTTTTAGTATTAATTATTTAAGAGGATTCATCAATCAATACCAACGTTATTCGGATATTATGGTTGATAATATTACTACAAATGTAAATAATGGAACAGCTCCAGCGCGTTCTAAACAAAGTGCTTTTAGCGATGCAATTCAATTAAATATTGGCATACTATTCTAACATACAATTCATTGATTTTTATAAAATCTCATCTATGAATTAGTAGGTGAGATTTTTTTATTAGAAAATAGTTATCTTAAATCATTACAAAATAAGTTTGATACCGATGAAAAATAAATTAGTTGTTAATCATATTGTTAATTGGCTTACATCCTATTCAAATCAATCCAAAACTGATGGATTTGTAGTTGGTATTTCTGGCGGTATTGATTCTGCTTTAACATCCACTTTGTGCGCTCTTACTGGTAAAAAAGTTATTTGTATAACGATGCCAATTAGGCAAATGAAAAATGAATACGATAGAGGCAAAGCACATATGGAATGGTTGCAACAAAATTTTAAAAATGTGTCTATTGCTGAGGTTAACCTGACCCCAATTTTTGAAGAGATTGAAAGTACATTTGAAAATGGCATTCAGGATTTTTTAACGATGGCAAACACGCGTGCTCGTTTAAGAATGACAACCTTGTTTGCGTATGCTGGTCATCATAAATTATTAGTTGCAGGTACTGGAAATAAAATTGAAGATTTTGGAATTGGATTTTATACGAAATATGGAGACGGTGGCGTTGATATCAGTCCGATTGCTGATTTGATGAAATCGCAAGTATATGCTTTGGCAAAAGAAGTGGGGGTGATTGATTTACTTTTAAATGCAAAGCCGACGGATGGTTTGTTTGCAGATGGAAGAACGGACGAAGATCAAATTGGCGCCACGTATGATGATTTAGAGTGGGCAATGTTGTACATTGAGAAGAATGAAACGTATCCATTGAATGATCATCAAAAAAATGTGATGTCAATTTATAAGCAAAGGAATACTGCAAATCAGCATAAGATGAATCCAATTCCAGTGTGTGAAATCCCTAAGGAATTTTTTAATTAATAGCACGATGGAAAAAAGAACTTGCTCAGAATGTGGCGAATCATTTCATGGAAGAGCTGATAAAAAATTTTGCAGTGATATGTGTCGAAATGCCTTTAATAATAAGGCTAATAGCTTAAGTAGTGCGTATGTAAAAACGATTAATTCGATTCTTAAAAAGAATAGAAAAATAATGGAAGATTTATTGCCAGATGAAACAGCTAAAGTATCACAACAAAAATTAATCGATAAAGGGTTTAATTTTAATTACCACACAACAATCACAAAAACTAAAACAGGTAACAACTATATTTTTTGTTATGAATATGGCTATTTACCCATCGAAAATAATTATTTTCTTTTAGTGAAACGAAAAACTGATTTATAAAATCTGTTGCAATTCATTAAAGTAATCTTGCTGTAAATCTTCATGTAAGCCCAGTATCAGCGTATTTATTTTTTTTAGCTGTTGCTCATACATATTTATTAATAACTGACTTTTATGATAAGGTATGTTTGATGCTTTTAGTTTAACGCAAAAATAAATATGCACATCGGTTGCCGAAGCTTTGTCCCCCATGTATTTACAATACTTAGTGAGGATGCGTAATAATTTGCGCAAACTTTTTTTTACAAAATATAAATTGGTTTGAAATTTGAGTTCCGCGAAATGTTCGTCAATTTCTTGTTTGATTGCCGTAACAAAGCTTTGTTTATCATGTGCTTGAAATAATAAATAATCTAAAAATTCTTTATTATCTTTTTTGTATTTGGCTAAACTTAAACATAATTCCATCAATTGCTTTTGAGGCAACTCATGTAATTCTTTTTTTAATTCGCTTAGGCTCGAAACTTTCATGACTACAAAGATACAAGAACTTAAGAAAATACATTCACAATTTCAGCATCGATGCGTTTAGGTCGTTTACTTTTGGCATCTAATAAATAAAAAGTTGTTTTTATGTTGGCATAAACGGTTTCTGTTTCAGCGTCTGAGATGGTTACATAGCGTTCTGATTTTGCTCCTTGTGGCTCGGTTACCCATGTTTTTGCAACTAATTTTGAATTGAGATAGGCAGATTTTAAGTAATCAATTTCGTGTCGACTCACCACCCAAAAATTAGCTTCTTGCATGTTGATATCGGCAACACTTGTCCAATGAGCAATGGCAGCTTCTTGCACCCATTTTAAATAAATAATATTGTTAACATGCCCTTGTCCGTCAATATCGCTTTCAATAATAGTAATGGGATGAACATAAATGTTAGAACTCATCTTATTTTGACATTTCTTTTTTTACTTCATCCTCAGTTAAAAAATGAAAATCATGAAATACAGAACCACCCACACCGCCTGTTAAATAGCGATAACCAACAACCGTATCTTGAGCCGTCTGCACTATTTGAATAACAATGACTAAATTATTTTTTCCTGTTGATGGATTTTTGACATAAGCTAATTTTGGTAACACCATTGAATATGGTTTAATTAATGAATTTTTCTTTTCGCCGTAATGATGAATAGATGTTCCATTCATTGTTTCTGCATACGAAGGAAAACGGCCATTCACAACAGGAACTTGATTCCATTTTTTTAAATCAACAGGTGGAAAAAAACGACTATCTGGGCAATCGAAATGTGTAATGAGTGTTCCGTTTGCATTAATTCCTTTTGTATTGTTGTATTGCTCTGGTGTTGGGTTTTCAGTATCAGTATCATCTTCAGAAAGTGCCACCAAGGCATCTGTTTTATTTAAGATTACTGTTTCATCCTCATTTTTAACTTCCATGCTGTCGCAGGATGTCATTAAACAAATGGATAAAAGTGAGATGGAAAAAATGAAAATAGGTTTCATGGTTTTAGTGTTTTATCAAAGCTATTTAATTTAAATTGATTTTACGGTTTTAAATTAATTTAGTTATTAAAAAAGCAGAAGAGACATCTTCTGCTTTTTTTGTTTTACAATTTGGTTCCTGCCCTTTTCACTAATTCCACAGGTTATATACTGTTTTAATTTGTGCCAAGGGCGGGAGTTTTTTTTAGTGTAGGATAAAAAGTTTATTAAGAGTTTGCCGCTTCTTCTTTTAATACAGCAATAATTTTATCTTCAATTTCTTGCGCTAAATCAGGGTTTTCAGCAAAGATAGATTTTACTGAATCTCTTCCTTGTCCTAATTTTGTTTCGTCGTAACTAAACCATGAACCGCTTTTTTTGATAATACCTTTATCAACGCCAATATCAATGATTTCGCCAACTTTACTGATGCCTTCTCCAAATACAATATCAAATTCGGCCATACGGAAAGGTGGTGCTAATTTATTTTTAATTACCTTCACACGTGTTCTGTTTCCAGTTACCACATCGCCATCTTTAATCTGACTTATTCTTCTAATATCTAAACGTACGGAAGCATAAAATTTTAAAGCGTTACCACCTGTTGTTGTTTCAGGATTACCAAACATCACACCAATTTTTTCGCGCAATTGGTTAATGAAAATACAGCAACAGCCAGTTTTATTAATAGCACCTGTTAATTTACGCAATGCTTGACTCATCAAACGAGCTTGTAAACCCATTCTGCTATCGCCCATTTCACCTTCAATTTCAGCTTTTGGAGTTAATGCCGCTACCGAGTCAATTACCACTAAATCAACAGCTCCCGAACGAATTAAATTATCTGCAATTTCTAACGCTTGTTCGCCATTATCAGGTTGAGATATTAATAAACTTTTTATATCAACCCCTAATTTTTCTGCGTAAAAACGATCAAATGCATGTTCCGCATCTACAATAGCAGCAATACCACCAGCACGTTGAACGCTTGCAATGGCGTGAATGGCTAAGGTTGTTTTACCAGACGATTCAGGTCCGTAAATTTCAACTACTCTTCCACGAGGCAAACCACCAATTCCTAAAGCAATGTTTAATCCTAAAGATCCTGTAGAAATAGAATCCATTGGTTCAACAACGGTGTCACCCAATTTCATGATGGTTCCTTTACCATATGT
This sequence comes from Bacteroidia bacterium, assembly GCA_044353195.1. Taxonomy (GTDB): domain Bacteria; phylum Bacteroidota; class Bacteroidia; order B-17B0; family Aurantibacillaceae; genus UBA4416. The sequence goes on from JBILCJ010000038.1 coordinate 8,162, forward strand.
TTTTTCTAATTTATCAAGTGTTAATTGCAAGGCTTTTAATTTTTCGCCTGCAACCGTTTTTCTTTCTAAATTTTCTGTCGATTCTTCTGATTTTTTTGCCATGATATATTATATGTTTTTAAGTTACACGTTTAATCGTTAGGGTTTGTTTTCATTTTAATAACAATTGCTCTAACTTCTTCACAAATGTAAAAGTAAATTCAAGCACTTGGTTGCTATATTTTGTAGCATTATTCAAATTGTCAATAAAATCAATGGTTTTAACAGCAAATTTATTTTGTAAAATTATTATGACTATCAAATTTGTTTATCCATTAGCTTTTAATAACTTTGTTTACTATGCAAGAAAATTGGTTTAAAACATGGTTTGATACAACGTATTACCATACTTTATATAAACACAGAGATTATTCGGAAGCTTCGTTATTTATGGATAATATGATAAACCATTTACAATTAAATGAAAATGCTATGTGTTGGGATTTGTGTTGCGGAAAAGGACGACACAGTATCTATTTAAATAAAAAAGGATTTCAAGTTATTGGTACAGATTTATCAGAGCAAAGTATTATTGAAGCGAATAAACAAGCAAATGATTCTCTAGCATTTTACACACACGATATGCGACAACTTTTTCGAACTAATTATTTTGATGCCGTTTTTAATGTTTTTACAAGTTTTGGATATTTTGATAAACAAAGCGATGACGCTAGTGTGTTTAAATCCATTCAAAAAGCATTGAAACCAAATGGCTATTTTGTTTTTGATTTTTTAAATGAAACGTTTGTAAAAAAACATTTAATTGAAACAGAAAGTAAAACCATTGATGGTATTACATTTCATATTTCAAAAAAGAATGAAAACAACACAGTTATTAAAAGTATTGATTTTACAGATAATGGTAAAGATTTTCATTTCGAAGAACGTGTGAAATTATTTGATAAAAGTTATTTCGAAGCATTAGCAGAAGCAAGTCATTTAAAAATAATCAACACCTTTGGTAATTATCATCTTCACGAATTTGATTTGGAAACTTCGCCACGTTTAATTTTAGTATTACAAAAAATATGAATTTATTAGAACTTACATTTTATTTAGCTTTTCCTGTTTTTGTAACAGGCATTATTTTTTTATCATTAAAAATTAAAGCTCAATATTTACGATTTTTATTAGCATTTAGTGCAGCGTATTTATTTGCCATTTCAGTCACACATTTGTTGCCCGAGTGCTATGAAAACTCGAATACAAAACTGATTGGCTTTTTTATTTTGATTGGTTTTTTTATTCAAATTCTTATCGAATATTTTAGTGCAGGTATTGAGCATGGGCATATTCATGCGCATTCATCGTCATGCAAAAAACATTTGCCATTAGGAATGATTACAGGTTTGTATTTACATTCATTGTTAGAAGGTTTACCAATTTATCAAAGTGGTATGATTGATGCCCACACACAAACTGTTTTAACCACTCAACAATCTTTAATTTTTGGAATTACATTACACAATATTCCAATTGCGATTGCCTTTGTGAGTTTGTTGATAGAGCATAAATCATCTAAGCTCAAAGCGGTGTTATTATTAATTGGGTTTGCATTAATGGCTCCTTTAGGTTGTTTCATCAGTTATTTATTAAATACATTTGGTGTCCAAAACATTGATGGATTTGTGAAATTATCGTTTGCCGTTGTAATCGGAATATTTTTACATATATCTACGGCTATTATGTTTGAAACGAGCGAAAATCACAAATACAATATTGCTAAAATCGCCTCGATGATTGCTGGCGTTTTATTAGCGGCTTTTATTAGTTAATGGAAAAACAAACGTATTTCATAGATGTGATTGTTCCGCTTTCGGTTCCAAACAAGTTTACTTACCGTATACCTGAAGAATTGAATGATGATATCGCTGTTGGAAAGCGTGTGATTGTGCAGTTTGGGAAATCGAAATTTTACACAGCTATTATTTATAACATTCACCAAACAGCTCCTGCCAATTATGTAGCAAAATATATTGAAAGTATTATTGATGAAAATCCAATTATCGCAAAACAACATTTGCAATTGTGGGATTGGATTTGTCAGTATTATTTATGTAATCCAGGTGATGTATTAAATGCCGCATTGCCCAGTGGATTAAAATTAAGCAGCACATCTCATATTACGTTAAATCCAGAATTTAGTTTGGATGAAACAGATTATACCGATTTTACTGAGAAAGAACATCAAGTTTTGGAAGCTTTGCAAATAAATAGCTCTTTAAGTTTTGATGATGTAGCTAAAATTTTAGAGGTAAAAATGGTTCAAAAATTTATTAATCGTTTAATAAAAAAAGGAGCTATTGTTATTTATGAGGAAATAAAAGATAAGTATAAGCCTAAACTAGTTAATTACATTGGTATAAACGCTGATTTGTTAAGTAGTCAAGCAGAGTTGAAAGTAACCTTAGATACTTTAGAAAAAAAAGCATTTAAGCAAGCAGAAGTATTATTATGTGTTTTAAATTTATTAAAGACAGATAGTGATGCAAAACAAACGGGCTATGTTAAAAAAGCCATATTGCTGAAACAGTTTGATACAAGTGTTATTAATGGCTTGGTTAAAAAAAATATTTTTACAGAAACAGAAATTGAAACAAGTCGATTAGTATTTGAACATAAAGATAAGTCGAAAAAATACTTGAATGAATTTCAGCAAAAAGCTGTAACCGAAATCGAACAGTTATTTAAAGAGAAGCAAGCTGTATTGTTGCACGGTGTTACAGGAAGTGGTAAAACAGAAATGTACGCCGAACTCATTCATAAAACAATTGAGCAAGGTAAACAAGTTTTGTATTTGGTTCCCGAAATAGCTTTAACTACGCAGTTAATTGGACGTATTCGCTCTATATTTGGTAATTCAGTAGGTATTTACCATTCAAAATTTAGTGAAAACGAAAGGGTCGAAATTTGGAATTCGATTCTTAACGAACATAATAGTTCATCTGATTCAAAACAGTTTAATATTGTATTAGGAACGCGCTCCGCTTTATTTTTACCATTTAATAATTTAGGTTTAATTATTATTGATGAAGAGCATGATAATTCTTATAAACAACAAGATCCTGCCCCACGTTATCATGCCAGAGATGCAGCCATGTATTTAGCAAATCTGCATCAAGCAAAAGTAGTGTTAGGCACCGCTACACCATCTTTTGAAACTTATTATAATGCCTTGCAAGGTAAGTTTGGTTTAGTTAGAATTTCGCAGCGTTTTGGAAATGCACAGTTGCCGAAAACAATTGTATGCGATTTGAAAAAAGAAACCCAAGAGCAACAAAACAAGTCTATTTTTTCGCATCAGTTAGTTAATGCTATTACGCAAGCTTTAGCGAAGAAAGAACAAATTATTTTGTTTCAAAACAGAAGAGGTTTTGCTCCTTATACTGAATGTGCAAGTTGCCATTGGATACCGATGTGCACGCATTGCGACGTTTCCTTAATATACCACAAGCAAACAAATAAATTAAGTTGTCATTATTGTGGGTATAGTATTGCACCGCCAACAAGTTGCAATGCTTGTGGAAACAATCAATTGAAATACAAAGGATTTGGTACCGAAAAAATTGAAGAAGAAATCGAATTATTATTTCCAACGGCAAAAGTTGCGCGTATGGATTTAGATACAACCCGCAGTAAATATGCCTATAAGCAACTGATTGATGAATTTGAATTGGGCAACGTTGATATTTTAGTTGGAACTCAAATGGTAACAAAAGGTTTGGATTTTGACAATGTCAGTGTAGTTGGCGTTTTAAATGTAGATAGTGTTTTAAACTTTCCTGATTTCAGATCGTTTGAAAAGGCTTATCAATTAATTGTTCAAGTAAGCGGTAGAGCAGGGCGTAAGGATAAAGTTGGAACGGTTTACATTCAAACTAATCAACCTGAACACGACGTGATTAAGCAAGTGATTGAAAATAATTTCCCGCAATTTTATCAATCTCAAATCAACGAAAGACAACAATTTAATTATCCACCTTTCACGCGTGTGATTGAATTATCAGTTGTTAGTAAAGACAGTAATGTAGCGAATGATATTTGTAATCAATTAGGTGTTCAGCTCAAACCATTATTTGGAGGCATGATGCTTGGACCTGAATTTCCGTTAGTTGCAAAAATAAAAGATCAATACCATAAGCGGATTTTACTAAAAATAAATAGAGATTATTCGCCGACTCAAGTGCGCAATATCTTAAAACAAGAGATAGATACGCTGCAATATAATAACAAATCAAGTTTGTATCGTTTACACATTGATGCGGATCCAGTTTAAATAAACCATAACGATATAGAGTTTGTGCGAAATAAAAAAAACCTGTTAAGTTTTATAACAGGTTTTTTTATAATAATAATAAATTATTTATTAAACTAAATCGCCATACAAATCAAAATCGCTGGCATCGTTTATTTTCACCTTTGCAAAATCTCCAATACGAATGTAATTGGTGTCTGTAGCTTTTACAAGCACTTCATTGTCTACATCTGGGCTATCAAATTCAGTTCTACCCACAAAATAATCGTTTTCTTTTCTGTCGAATAACACGTTATATGTTTTTCCAATTTTTTCCTGATTTAATTTGTATGAAATTTCTTGTTGAATTTTCATCACGGCGTCAGCGCGTTCTTTTTTTACTTTTTCTTTAACGTTATCTTTTAATAAATGCGCGTGCGTATTTTCTTCGTGGGAGTAAGTGAAAATTCCTAAACGTTCAAATTTAGAATCACTCACCCATTGCAACATTTCTTGATGATCTTTTTCAGTTTCACCTGGATAGCCTGCAATTAAGGTTGTTCTAAGAGCAATACCTGGTACTTTATCTCTAATTGCATTCACTGTATCAATTGTTTTTTGTTTTGTGATACCACGACGCATACTTGTAAGCATGTTATCGGTAATGTGTTGAAGCGGCATGTCAAGGTAATTGCATACATTACTTCTTTTATTCATCACATCTAATACATCCATTGGGAATCCACTTGGAAATGCATAATGCAATCGAATCCAATCAATTCCTTCTACATCACTTAATTGATCTACTAAATTAGCCAATTCACGTTTTTTATAAATGTCTAATCCGTAATACGTTAAATCTTGTGCAATTAATAATAATTCGCGTGTGCCTTTATTAGCAAGTAATTTGGCTCTCTTCACTAATTGTTCAATGGGTTCCGAAATGTGTTTTCCACGCATTAATGGAATAGCACAAAAACTACAAGGTCTATCACAACCTTCACTTATTTTAAAATAGGCAAAATGATTTGGCGTTGTTAATAAACGCTCTCCAACCAATTCTTTTTTATAATCTGCTTTCAGGGTTTTTAAAATCTTTGGTAGTTCGCGTGTACCAAAGTAGGCATCTACATCTGGAATTTCTTTTTCTAAGTCAGCTTTATAGCGTTCGCTCAAACAACCTGTTACATATAGCTTTTCGATAGAACCATCTTTTTTAGCTTCAACGTATCTCAATATCGTATCAA
>JBILCJ010000199.1:0-4023 GCA_044353195.1 Bacteroidia bacterium
TGATTATTATGATTACGAATATGCAACTCGTGTCAAACGATTTGATAATTCAATATCTGGCTTAGGCTATTACGATAATTATTACACGAATTCATATTGGTATAATCAAAATCCTTATAATTACGGTGTAAGCGTTTATAATGGCTATGCTTGGTGGGGAAATAGTTATAATAATTACAATTACAATCCTTCAATAAATTTTTATTCTAATTATGGCTGGGGTTACAACAGTAATTACGGTTATAATGGTTATAACCCATATATGTCAGGATATTCATCAGGATTTTCTTATGGATATAACTTAGGATATAATAACGGTTATTTTGGAATGCCTTACGGTAATTACTTTGGTTATGGTTACAATCCTTATGGTTATAATCCATACGGTTACAATAGTTGGAACAACGGGTTTGGTAATAACGGTTGGGGATATTACAATGGTTACGACCATAATAGTTCATACACTTACGGCCCGAGGAGTTCTCATGGAGGATCTAATCATAGAAAATCTAGTAGCCCAGGTATGAAAACAGAAGATGATTCATATTACAATCGCTTTGCTAATTCAATCGTTAATCAGCAAGAACAGGCAGTTAAATTTTCTCCTGAAAGAACTCCAAGAAAAAATAATGAATTTAATAATGATTCTAAATCTCCTCGAAATGTAAACCCAAATTATCAATCAAATGAAACTAAACATGATGATAATTCAATAAGGAATTCTGATAATAATAACCCCACAAGAGGCATAAATATTCATAACGAGCCAATTAGAGAAAGTAAACGCTTTTCTGCTGAACCAGAACCAGTAAGAGAAAAACCAACGAGGATTCAAAATGATGGACAACGATTTCAGCCTTCTGAGAGACAACAAGTAACTCCATCAAATAATGGAAGTCGTTCTCAACCGTCTGAAAATGGCGGAGCACGTCCAAGATAATGTTTAAACTATTTATGTTTTTATTTTATGTTTAATACTAAAATTATAATTACCCTTTGCTTATTACCTCTGTTCAGTTTTTCACAAAATGACATTGATGCCATCAGATATTCACAAACATTTTTCGGCGGAAGTTCTAGAAGTAAAGCTATGGCAGGTTCATTTGGAGCTTTAGGCGCGGATGGAACGTGTATGGGGATAAATCCAGCAGGAATTGGTTTATATAAAAAAGGTGACATCAACTTTTCCTTCGGATTAAGATTTAATACAACCAATGCAAATCAAAATGGGAAAGAGGTAAAAGGATTCAAAGCAAACCTTCCATTTGATGGACTAACACTGGTAGGAGCATGGGATAGCGAAACAGATAAGGATAATCACTATGCACTAGGTTTAAGCTGTAATCAAATAGCAAATTACAATTCAATTACTAATATTCAAGGAATAAGTAATCATAAAAGCATTACTCAAGATATATTAGCAACAACAGGAAATAATTCCATTAATAATCTGGATGATTCTTTTGCAGAATTAGCCTTTAATGTTTTCCTAATCGATACAATCAATGGGAAATTTTACAGCTTAGTGAATACAAAATATAATGTCACTCAATCAAAAACTATTGAAACAACGGGTCGAAATAATGAATGGTGTTTCAATTATGCCTACGGATATAAAGATAAATTATACTTAGGCGCCACTTTAGGAATCTCAAATATTAACTTTAATTACTCTTCTATCTACAAAGAAACAGATGACTACGATTCAATAAAAAGAACAAATTATGATTACGATGTTTGGTATTATGCCTCAGAAAAAGTAGGTGGATTTAAATCACTTGAATATAAAGAAACATTTAAAACGACTGGCTCCGGCTATAATCTAAAACTTGGCTTGATTTATAGAATTAACGATTTTATTCGTGTTGGAAGCAGTTTTCACTCGCCAACCATTTATAATTTAACTGATACTTATGTTTATAATATGAGCGCCAGTTATGACGAAGGCGGGAGTTATACTTCACAAAACCCACCAAACTCTGGTGGAAAATTTAATTATCAAATCATTACTCCTATGAAATTGACAGGAAGTGTAGCGTTTTTAAACAAAAATATAGGTGCATTAAATATTGATTATGACATACTAAATTATAACCAAGCCTATCTTTCAAGCAGTGAAAGCTCCATTTTTAATGGTGTAAACCAAACTATTAAAAATAAATACCATCAAACATCAAATTTAAGAATTGGAGCTGAAACAAATATAAAACCTATGTATGTTCGAATTGGCTATGCCATGTATGGTAGTCCATTTGGAGAAACATTTTCGGGAAACTTTGTGAATACATTTTTCACAGGGGGAGTAGGTTTTAGAAATAAAAAATCCTATTTGGATATTTCATTTACAAGACGCATGAATCAAGAAAATTACTATATGTATAACCCTAATTATGTCGACAAAACAACTTTAAATACTTTTGGCACGACTTTTGCAGTTACTTTAGGTAGTAAGTTTTAGTATAGTTTTTCGTTAGTTTAGAAAGTCTCGGGGTAGTTACCGGGACTTTCGCTTTTTTAGCAAATACTTTAGTATCAGGATGTAAAATTTAAAAACCATAAAACATATTAGCTAAAATCGTATTTTTTGCTTAATTTTGCCCGAATTTTACAAGCAAAAATTCAAACTATGACATCAACTTTTTTAGCAAATAAATTTGCTCCCGAAGGTTTAACTTACGACGACGTTTTATTAGTGCCTGCTTATTCAGAGGTATTACCGCGCGAAGTAAATATTTCAAGTGCTTTTACTAAAAATATAAAAATAAATTCTCCAATTGTATCAGCAGCTATGGATACTGTGACAGAGTATCAGCTAGCTATTTCCATTGCTCAAGAAGGGGGTATTGGCGTGTTACATAAAAATATGACCATTGAAGAGCAGGCCGCTCATGTTCGTAAAGTAAAACGTAGCGAAAGTGGTATGATTGCAGACCCTTTAACTATTTTACAGGAAGCCACTATTGGTGATGTCCTTTTAATAATGGCAGAAAATAAAATTGGAGGAATACCAGTTGTTGATGCCAATAAAATTTTTGTAGGCATCGTTACAAATAGAGATTTGCGTTTTGAGAAAAATTTAAAACGCCCAATCAAAGAAGTGATGACACATGCTAAAGATGCAGTAACTGCATTACAAGGCATTACTTTAAAACAAGCAGAAGTAATATTACAAGATCATAAAATAGAAAAGCTTCCCATTTTAGATAAACAAAAAAAATTAATTGGTTTAATTACCTACAAAGACATTGTTAAAATTAAAGTTAGACCAAACGCAGCCAAAGATGATTTAGGAAGGTTAAGGGTTGCTGCAGCAGTTGGCGTAACTCATGATACAATGTTAAGAGTAGACGCGTTGTATGCTGCTGGAGTTGATGCGATTATTATTGATACAGCCCACGGTCACTCGAAAGGCGTAATTACTATGCTTAAATCGGTAAAAAAGAAATACCCAAAACTTCAAGTTATTGTTGGAAATATTGCAACCGGTGCCGCTGCTTTAGATTTAATGAAAGCAGGTGCTGACGGTGTAAAAGTTGGTATTGGTCCAGGTTCAATCTGCACAACAAGAATAATCGCAGGAGTTGGTGTTCCGCAATTATCAGCTATCATGGATGTTGCACAAGCATTAAAAGGTCGATTACCAATCATTGCCGATGGAGGTATACGTTTTACTGGAGACATTGTAAAAGCAATTGCCGCTGGTGCCAATACGGTAATGATGGGTGGTATGTTTGCTGGTGTTGAAGAAAGTCCAGGAGAAACAATCATTTTTGAAGGTCGTCAATTTAAGGCTTACAGAGGAATGGGCTCATTAGAGGCGATGCAAAAAGGTTCTAAAGACAGGTATTTTCAAGATATGGAAGATGATATTAAAAAGCTAGTACCAGAAGGAATTAGCGGTCGAGTTCCATTTAAAGGGCATCTTGCAGAAGTAATGTATCAACTTATTGGAGGTTTAAGAGCGGGAATGGGTTATTGTGGAGCTAAAGATATCAAAGCCTTACAAGGAGCTAAGTTTATTAA
>JBILCJ010000254.1:0-2603 GCA_044353195.1 Bacteroidia bacterium
AAAAAAGAATCAAAATTCACGGCTTCATGCCCTCCTGCAAAAAATGAAAACCCACACAATCTAGCGATTTTAAGCGCTTCGCGAACAGCCAAAATCGCTTACGCATTTGCTCTCGCTTTTGTATGGGTTTATTTTTTTAGCAGTCGTGCATGAGGCCGAGTTTAGAGACGGTATTTTTAGTTCACTTTTATGTTTATCAGTGGTGTTTGGATTTTCAAATCCGAATACCTCTCCAAATGGCCTTATCAAATCATGCGTGAAAAATAAAGGTGCATCAAACGCGCGGGCATGTGCGAAGACGATTTGGTGTTTGAGCGCAGCGAGTTCAAAGCGTCAGCTTGATAACCTTATATTTTTAGCATGATTTGATACAGCCTTGAATTTTGATTCTTTGTTTCAAGACAAAGAATAAGAGGAGTATAAAAAATAATAAGGGCGTTTTCGCCAAAAGGCTCACCAGGCTTTTCGTTCCAATCTTTTTTTCGTTCCTCAAAAAAGGATTTCCACTTCAATCCTTAACGCAAACTTCACTGAAAAATCAGGACGGGAATATTAAATAAAGTTTATTATTACAGTCATTTTGAACTCGCTTCAGAATCTCACGGAGTATTAAATAAAGAGATGCCGAATCAAGTTCGGCATAACTCGCATTGAAATAAAAATGTTGATTTTAAATCAAATTCATTCTGAAATAATTCAAAATCTTTATAAATAATGTTTAAAAACAAATCAAGTCCATCATTTTTACTCATTGAAAAAAACATTGTTGTAGTTTATTTGAACTGAAACTGCCCTAAAATAAAATAAGTTTAATTTCAAACTTTTTTCATTCACTCATTCGTTAATGAATACTATTGACATTTATATTATTTTTTTGTAAGTTTAACATAACCAATTAATTAATTAACTAAACATTTACGATCATGAAAAAACTGTACGTACTTTTCGGGCTCATCTTTTTTGTTACTTCTTATTATTCGCAATCTGTTTGCAGTACCTTTATAAATAATAATGGTAACGGAAAGGTTACTTTTAATTTTCAAAACACAAACTCATTTGCCGTTATCATTAATGATATTTCTAGTGTTTGTTCAACATCTGGATTAACTGCCACAGAGGCATGGTATAGCACCACACCTTTGAATTACACTTCAGCTGCAGCAGTCCCGGCATTAACCACTGCAGCATGGACTCAATTTGGGAGTGCAACCATCTCAGGTATTGGTAATACAACAACATCCGTTCCTCAATCTTTTTTTTCAGGTGGATTAAGTTTAGTAGTACCTGCAGGAGCAACTTATGCTATTTGTATTAACTCCGCTTTATCTTCCGCCAGCACATCAGGTAATTTAAGGTATTCAACTCTTACTGTTGGAACATATACAGTCTCAAATAGTGGTTGTAATATACTCTCTGGAACTAATATTAGTTTTGGAGGACCAACAAGTGCATCTTCAACAGCTTTTTCATTTTATCCACGTGGCTTTATTGGTTGCGTAAATTTTGTTCCAGCTGTAGCTTGTTCTGGCTCACCAAATGCTGGTTTAGCAGCTATTACATCAAGTGTAGGTTGTCCTGGAAATGCCATTACACTTTCTGCAACAGGTTTAAGTTCAGGAACTGGGATTTCTTATCAATGGAAAAGTGCAACAAGTGCAACAGGTCCTTGGGTTAATATCACTGGTGCTACAACATCTTCTTATGCTACCGCTACAACCACTACTACGTATTATCAATTGGTATCAACCTGTTCTGTTAGTGCCTTAAGTGCTACATCTTCTGTGGTATCTTATTCAGTTAACAATCTTGGTCCTTGTGTTTGCGGTACTTACGGAGCTTCTAATGCAACCTCTGCCGCAGATGATGAAATTTTTAACGTGAGTCTTGGTACATTAAATAACACCTCAACGTGCACGTCACTTGCAGGTGGTCTTGGTTCTATATTGAATCAATATTCTAATTATTCGGGAGTGGTTGCCGCTCCTTCCTTGGCTCAAGCTGCTTCCTATCCACTTTCCATAACGGTTGGTCAGTGTTCAGGATTTGAGTATACAGGTAACGTCACCGTTTATATCGATTATAATCAAAATGGATTGTTTACAGATGCTGGAGAAATGGTTTATATGTCACCAACAGCAACGTTTTCATTAACAGGTTCTGTTTTCACAAGTCCTATTACGATTCCAGTAACTGCTTTATTAGGAACAACACGTATGCGCGTTATCGCAAATGAAAGTTCGACTACTGCAACTCCGCCAACAGGAACATATAGTTGGGGAGAAACAGAGGATTATTGTATTACTATTACAGCTGGAGTAAATTGTACCGGCTCACCAAACGGTGGTTTAGCAGCCATTACATCTAGTGTTGGTTGTCCCGGTAATGCCATCACTCTTTCAGCTACAGGTCTAACATCTGCTTCAGGCATTTCATTTCAATGGCAAAGTGCTGCAAGTGCAACTGGGCCGTGGGCCAATATCACTGGTGCTAGTGGCACTTCTTATGCTACTGCTACAACTACTACAACGTATTATCGTATCGTCACAACCTGTTCGTTAAGTGCGTTAAGTGGAACATCGTCTGTGGTTTCCTATTCGGTTAAT
>JBILCJ010000039.1:0-13485 GCA_044353195.1 Bacteroidia bacterium
CAATTTTACTTGGTTGCACTTTAATAAAACTTTCAACTCTTGAAATATCTTTTGGACTTCTTTTTACTATGGTATATCCTACTATAAACTCGAGTAATGCTACCAACATAAACGGAAGTGCAACCCCACGCCAAAAAGAAGTTTTTAGAATTACAATAAAATAAAACGCCATAATTAATGCAACGATGCCAATAGCTATAAAAACAAAGCTTTCAGCTTTTTCTCCGTTAAAATATTTTACTACTGAACTCATATCTTATAACTTAAAAAACTTTTTATTCGCTTTTTCTATAAAGCCATATCCAAATAACTTATGTAATAAATTGTACATTTTAGCGTCTTTTCCTGCCATATATCTTAATTTAGTTTTACCATCTGTTGCCGCTTCAAAAATTACTTTTGACACTATGTTGGCAGGCGCAGCATTTTTAACCATTTGAGGCAAAGCAGTTGTTATTTTGCTAACTATATTTTGATATTCCTTCAAATTTTCATCATGTTGAAAATCGAATGATCGTCCGGCAAATTCTGTTGCAATTGCTCCGGGTTCCACTATTTTTACTTTACCTCCAAATTGTTCTACTTCGTATTTTAAAGATTCAGAAATGCCTTCAACAGCGAATTTAGTACCATGATATAGAGAACCTAATGGAAAAGTCATTTTACCACCCATTGATGATATATTAATTATTACGCCATCTTTGTTCTTTCGAAAGTGTGGCAATATAGCTCTTGTAACATCCATTAAGCCAATTACATTCGTGTTAAATTGTTTTTCTATTTTTTCTTTAGGAAAAGCTTCTAATGGCCCATATGCGCCATAACCTGCATTGTTTACTAAAACATCAATTTTCCCAAACTTTTCAATTCCTTGTATTATAGCTTCTTTAATTGATGCTTCATCTAAAACATCTAGTTTAGTAACAAATACATTTTTTAATTGATTTAGATCAGTTTCCTTTTCGGGAGTTCGCATTGTAGCGATGACATTCCATCCCTGAGTTTGAAAATATTTAGCAGTTTCTTTACCAATTCCACTGCTTGCACCTGTAATTAAAATAGTCTTTTTCATCTTTATCATTTTTATAGACAAATTTGGGGACTTAAAAATGATTAGGCTTTATACTAATTCAAGCAGATTGTATACAGATTCAAGATTATAAGAATTTATTCATGCAAGTAAAATTACCTAATCAGGTTTCTGCAATATTTATCGTAAAACTAGAAGTTATAAAACTTGGTTATTTAAAGAAAATCCTAATCTAAAAATTGCCAATAAAATAATCATGTATTTGATACCAATAATTTGAGAGACGACTCGTTTAATTAAACAAGCGATTTCCAATTACGAGAATTCATCAATACTCTAATTGCCTGAAAGTCATCTATAAAGTTCGATAAATACAACCCGTAGGGTACAACAAAAAAGCAGAAGACTATCTTCTGCTTTTTTGCTTTAAATGATTTATCTCAAATTTTTAACTGAATATTATGCATTACGCAATTTAGTTTCTAGTCAAATAACTACTTATTTAAAAATCTAAAGACATCTCGAAAAAAAATACAAGTATTGAAAGTGTTTTTTTTATTACAAAAAATTAGTTTAATTGTTTCCACAACATATCTTTTAATTGAGATAAGTTGTAGCCAGTTTGCGAAGAAAAGAATATATAAGGAATTTTAAACTTTCCTTTCATGCGCTTATTTAAATCTTTTTCTAATTCAGTAATTAATTCCTCATCAATTGTATCGCATTTTGAAATGGCTAGAATACGCTGCTTATCTAACAATTCAGGGTTATATTGTTTTAGTTCGTTTAATAATATTTTATATTCTTCGTAAATATTATCACTTTGACAACTTACTAAAAATAATAAGCTTGAATTTCGTTCAATGTGTCTTAAGAAACGAACACCTAAACCTTTGCCTTCACTAGCACCTTCAATAATTCCAGGAATATCAGCCATCACAAAACTTTTGTAATCACGATAAGCAACAATCCCTAAATTAGGGGCTAATGTTGTAAATGGATAATTCGCAATTTCTGGTTTAGCAGCAGATACTACTGACAATAAGGTAGATTTTCCAGCATTAGGAAATCCAACTAAACCAACATCCGCTAAAATTTTCAGTTCTAAAATAATCCATTCATTTCTACCTTCTTCTCCTGGTTGAGAATAGCGTGGTGTTTGATTAACAGAATTTTTAAAATGTGTATTTCCTCTGCCACCTTTTCCGCCTGGCATTAAAATAATTTCTTGACCTTCCTCTGTTATTTCACAAATAAATTCGCCAGTTTCAGAATCTCGTGCAATTGTTCCTAATGGCACATCTAATATTTCATCTTCACCTTCTTTGCCTGATTTATTTGCAGATCCACCATCTCCACCAGCTTCAGCTATAATGTGTTTGCGATATTTTAAATGGATGAGTGTCCAAAATTGTTTATTACCACGTAATATAACATGTCCACCTCTTCCTCCATCTCCTCCATCAGGTCCGCCCATTGAAGTCAGTTTATCTCGGTGTAAGTGCGTAGAACCTTTACCACCTTTGCCGCTTCGGCAACAAATTTTTACGTAATCAACAAAATTATTATCCACTTATAGTTAGTTTTTAGCTATTAGTTTTTAGTTATAAGTTAATGAACTATAGAACCAATACTTTTAACTGTAAATTATTTTTTCTTTTTTATATTTTTCTTAACAACTGTTTTTTTTGAAGCAATTATTTTTTTCGTTGTTATTTTTTTTGGAGCTGTTTTTTTTGCAACAATTTTTTTAGTTATTTTTTTTGGAGCGAGTTTTTTAACAGCGGGCTTTTTTACTGTAGCTTTTTTTAATACAACTTTTTTAGTCGTTTTTTTGACGATTATTTTCTTAACAGAATTTTTTACAGCTTTTTTAGCAACTGTTTTTTTAACTGGTTTTTTGATAGCAAGTTTTTTTACTGGCTTACTATTTGTTTTTTTTGCCGCAGGTTTTGTTGTTTTTTTTGTAACAGCTTTTTTTGAAACAACTTTTTTTACGGGTAAAGATTTTTTTGTTTTGCTTACACTATTCACCTTAACAACTTTTTTAGTCGCTATTTTTTCAACTACTTTTTTCGCTTGAGGTTTTTGTTTAGCTTCAGATTTCCTTACTTCTTCAATGTCTTGTTTTAATTCCTCCGAAATCTCTGTAGCAACTTCAAAATCATTGATTGTTAAATCTAAATGCTCAATATCATTTTCAAGATTTGTCAATTCAATTTCTGCTTTAACAAAAATAATACGTTGAACTAATTCATTGAAAATTTGATTGATTGAACCAATGCCATCTATGGAATGAAACTTTGATTGTTCTGAATAAAAATTCTTAAGAGGTAATGTTTTTGTATTGTATTCGTTGACTCTATTTCTGATAATAGATTCGTTTTGATCATCAGGTCTTCCAGATTCTTTTCCTCTTAGGAGTAATCGTTTTATCAACTCTTCATTATCAACTTCAAGAGCCAACATTGCGGAAATAGCGGTGCCTTTTTTTTGTAATAAATCATCTAATGCAATAGCTTGCGCTTGTGTGCGAGGAAATCCATCAAATATGAAACCGTTTGCATCAGCATTTGAATCTAATTTTGATTCAATCATACCAATAACAATAGAGTCTCCAACTAAATCACCTTTATCCATGAGTTGTTTTGCTTCCAATCCTAATGGCGTTTGTTTCGCAATTTCATTGCGCAAAAGATCACCAGTTGAAAGATGGATTAAACCATATTTTTCAATTAATTTTTCAGATTGAGTTCCTTTACCTGCGCCTGGAGGTCCAAATAAAACAATGTTTAGCATATTACTCATGTTTAAATTTATTTATTACTTTAATACAAAAATTTCTTTCATATTTCTCCCTAATCCGTCGTAATCTAATCCATAACCAACAACAAAGGCATTTGGAATTTCCATACCTACATAATCTACTTTAATGTCTTTTTTGTAGGCCTCAGGTTTTAGTAAAAAGGAAGCAACTTTGATTTGTTTCACTTCTTTTTTTGTTAAAAGGTTAACTAGTTTTTCTAAGGTTATACCAGTATCAACGATGTCTTCTACAATCACCACCGTTCTTCCTTTTATTTCTTCTGTCAATCCTATCATTTCAGTAACGGTTCCTGTACTTGTTGTGCCGTGATAAGAAGCTAATTTAATAAATGAGATTTCACATTCAATAGTAACTTCTTTTAATAAATCTGCAGCAAACATAAACGAACCATTTAGTACAACTAAAAATAATGGCTTTTCGTTTATTAATTCAGTGTTAATTGTTTTAGCTAATTGTTTAACACTTTCTAATATTTTATCAGAAGTGATATACGGAACAAACGTTTTATCTTTTAGTGTTACTGATTGCATTTGGGCTTTTCAAAGCACAAATATAATAAACAATTTTGGAGTTTAAAGCCTTTATATTCTAGGTTTTTTAATTTGTTCATTCCTTACTTATTAAATTAAAAACAAAGTGTTTATTTCTATCCATTTTAATTTCATTACATTTGCACACTTTGAAAACTGACATAAAAAATACTCACATTAAGGAAACTATTTTTCTTTCTATTCCTCTTATTTTAACCCAAGTTGGGCATATCGTAACAGGAATGGTAGATACTTATTTCTTAGGTAAAATTGGAAAAACTGAGCAAGCGGCATGTATATTATCCAATAATTTGTATTTATTATTGTTGGTTTTTAGTATCGGTATGAGTTATGCCTTAACGCCATCTGTTACGGAGGCTTTTGTAAAACAAGATGATAAGGAAAAAGCATCTCTATTTAAGAATAGTTTATTTGTCAATGTCATTGTTAGTGTTTTCTTGTTTTTAGTTCTCTTTTTTTCTTCCCCACTTCTTGCTTATATGCAACAACCTGAGGATGTTGTAAAGTTGGCAATTCCTTTTTTTGATGTTCTTATTTTTTCTATCATTCCTGTTACGCTATTTTTTGTATGTAAGCAATATACGGAAGGATTGAGTAACACGAGAGCTGCCATGTATATTAGTGTCATTGGAAATATTATCAATGTTATTTTGAATTATGTTTTAATTTACGGTAAGTTAGGACTACCTGCTATGGGTTACATGGGTTCATGCTGGGCTAGTTTTATAGCGCGTTTATTTATGGGAATTGGTTTCCTTCTTTTTGTTTTTAATCATAAGCAAATAAATTCATTTGCTAGTCATTTTAAATCAGTTGTGATTTCAAAAAAACAAAGTTGGATTTTATTTAAGGATGGTTTAGCCTCAGCATTTCAATTTATTTCTGAGGCCTCAGCATTTGTTGTTGCTGGCTTGATGGCAGGTGTTTTCGGAAAAGAACAAATTGATGCGCATGGAATTGCCTTGAGCATGGCTGCTTTTACGTATATGTTTGCAAGTGGATTAGGAAGTACAACAACCATTAGGGTTGGAAATTATTTGGCGCAACATGATCTAGGTCAGGTTAAGCAGGCTATTCATCAGTCTTTCAAATTAAATTTAGTGATCATGGGTTTCATGGCACTCGTATTTATTTCTTTTAATAAATTCTTACCACTCATTTTTAGTAATGACTCAGAAATCATTTTAATTACTTCAAATTTATTATTATTTGCCGCAGCTTTTCAGTTATTTGATGGTTCTCAAGTTGTTGCTGTTGGTGCTTTACGTGGCTTAGAAGATTATAAATACCCAACTATTATCGTTATGATCGGATATTGGTTAGTAGCTCTTCCTTTGTGTTATGTGTTTGCTTTTTCTTTACACATGGAAGTATATGGAGTATGGCTAGCATTAAGTATTAGTTTAGGACTCGTTGCTGTTTTCTTATTTTTAAGACTTCAACGTGTTTTGAAGAATAAATTTCTGCCTAGTTAAATCATTTAAGTTTTCCAATCCAATGAGGAAAGTTTGTTAAATGAAATAGGTCTGGTTCATTTTCAAATAGTCCAAATACTGCACTACCACTACCACTCATGCACGCATAGTTTGCTCCATACTGATACAACTCTTCTTTGATTTCTTTAATGAGTGGATACTTAGAAAAAATAGATTCTTCAAAATCATTTTGTAATACTGTTCTCCATTCGCTTATTGGTTGAGAAATAATTTCTGAGAGTTTTGTCGTATGTTTTTTTGGAACAACTAAGCGATAAGCATCTTGTGTATTACTGTGTAAGTTAGGGTAAATAATGGCAATCCATAAATGAGATAAATCTATGTGTATAGGTTCAAATACATCGCCTTTTTGTGTAGCTAAAACGGGTTTATTTTCAATAAAAAAAGCACAATCGCTTCCTAGTTGTTTAGCGATTTCTAATCTAGTTTGTGTAGTAAGTCCTAAATCAAATTGCGTATTCATAAGGTTAATAAAAAAGGCGGCATCTGCACTTCCTCCGCCTAAGCCTGCTCCCATTGGAAGTGTTTTATTTAAAAACACATCAATAGATGGAACAGCAACTATGTCTTTTATTAAATAATACGCCTTATATAATAAGTTATCGGTTGTATTTCCATTAATAGGTAGTCCGCTTAAATGAAGATTAAATAATGTGGAGGAGGTTTTATTCTCTACAATCTCAAGCGCTTCACTCCAGGGTACAGGGTAAAAAATAGTTTCTATATTATGATACCCGTCATTTCTTTTTTCGGTAACGCGAAGGCCTAAATTTATTTTAGCATTTGGGAAACAAATCATATCAACAGATTTTATTTCGACTTTTCAATTGTGATTCCAAAATCCATAATGAGTGGAAGTGGATTAACGCGCATGCCTTGTTCGAAAGAAAAATGATAAGTTCCTACTTCTGGAAAGCGTATGTTTTTTGTCACTAAAATTTTATTATCAAAAATATCTCCAGCACCATCGCCAATCCATTCACCCTTTGCATTTGCTAAAATACATTGCAGAGTATCAATACTTTTTTTTCCATTTGGATAAGTAGTGGTTAAAAAGACAAACAAATTACTAAATGGGTAAGCGTCTGCATGCCTTACGTTGAGGTAAATATTATTTAATGTATTATTATCTGTAACCTCAACATCGTAATTTAATTTATTGCTTTGTTCCCAACCTGTTTCTGGCAAAGTGGTGTATTTACTATATACTGTAGATTGATTACATGCTGTAATGAATAGTGTTAGTAATAATAAAAATAAAGGCGACTTAGCCTTAAGCACTTGGTGGATTTTCATTTTTTGGTTTTGGTTTATGATTATGTACTGGAACTTTTCTTGGACCTTGTTGTTTTGGGCTAGTGTTTTTATTTGGATTATTTGGTCCTGTTTGTTGGTTCGGCTTGCCTTGTTGCTGAGGACGTGGCGTTTGCGCGTTTTGATTTGGATTTACTTTTTTCTGTTGATTTGGATTTGAATTAGGCTTAGCACTCGCATTTGGTTTACCTTGAGGCTTACGATTATTTTTATGTTTGTTGTTTGACTTTTTACGATCATCAAATCGAGTTAATGAATCCTGGCCAACTACATTTTCATAATCTGGTAATTTTGCTTCTGCTAAATCTTTAAATTGCTTCGGCTCTAATAAATCAGCAGGCTTTTTATCTTCTGCATTTAATTGTAAAATTTCTTTTGTTCTTGCAATGGATAGAGGGATAAAAACATCTGGTTCACTGGTGTAACTCCACCAAACAATGCGTTTGAAAATATCTGTTTTTTGATGAAAAGCAAATCCTTTTTCTGTAGCAAGTCGTTTATTGTCTATTTGCGGAAACTCTTTTAAGGCATCTAAATAGCTATCTAATTCATAGTTTAAACAACATTTTAATTTACCACATTGTCCTGCTAATTTTAGTGGGTTCAAAGATAATTGCTGGTATCGTGCTGCAGATGTTGAAACAGTTCTAAAATCATTTAACCACGTTGAACAGCACAATTCTCTGCCACATGATCCAATAGCGCCTAATCGCGCAGCTTCTTGTCTTGCACCAATTTGTTTCATTTCAATACGAACTTTAAACTCGCTGGCCATTACTTTCAATAGTTCTCTAAAATCAACACGTCCGTCAGCTGTGTAATAAAAAACAGCTTTACTCTTATCGCCTTGATATTCCACATCGCTAATTTTCATTTGCAAGTTTAATTTTAAAGCCAATGTTCTTGCTTTAAACATCGCATCTACTTCTAAACTTTGTGCCTCTTTCCATTTGTCGATATCACTTTGCTTAGCCTTTCGATATATTTTTTTTATATCCTCACTGTCGTAATTTATATTTTTCTTTTTGAGTTGAATTTTAACTAATTCACCTGTTATAGAAACAACGCCAATATCATGACCTGGAGAAGCTTCTGTAGCTACCACATCACCAACATTAAGAGTTAAATCATTGACATTACGATAAAATTCTTTTCTAGAATTTTTAAAACGAATTTCAACCACATCACAAGGTGCTTGTCCTTCTGGTAAACTCATATTACCAAGCCAGTCAAATACATTTAATTTATTACAACTTCCACCTGTTCCACACGATCCATTGTTGTTACAACCGTTTGGTATTCCTGTTGAATTATTATTTCCTCGTCCCGAAGAACAACTTGTACACGACATATTTTTATTATTATATTAACTAACTTTTTGAGAGTTAGAAATAGATTTATTTTAATTAAAACTTAAATACGTTACTTTGATTTAAGTTGGATAAATATACTCAATTTTTTAAAATTAATTTCTTGTAATTTTTCCAATTTTGAACGGCTAATACTTTATATTTAACCCTTAAAAAGTAATGATATTATGGTGGTATTGGTAACAGGAGCAACATCTGGCATTGGAAAACAAACAGCAATTGAATTTGCGAAGCATGGTTATAACCTTGTAATAACAGGTAGAAGAAAAGAACGTCTGATTGAATTGAAAAAAGACATTGAAACAAATTATAAAGTAGATGTTTTAGATTTGTGTTTTGATATTACTATTCAAAAAGAGGTTGAACACGCTGTTCATTCTTTATCTGGTAAATTTCAGAACATTGATATTTTAATTAATAATGCAGGCCTAGCTGCTGGCATGGCTCCTATTCAAGATGGTAATTTAAGTCATTGGGAAAGTATGATTAACACTAATATTAAAGGTTTATTATATGTTACCAAATGCATTGCTGCAAAAATGATTGAACAAAAAAAAGGGCACATCATCAATGTTGGTTCTATTGCTGGCAAAGAAGTGTATGCCAATGGAAATGTGTATTGCGCCACCAAACATGCTGTTGACGCTCTAAACAAAGGTATGCGCATTGATTTATTGCCCCACGGCATCAAAGTTTCTGCCATAAATCCCGGTATGGTTGAAACCGAATTTAGTATTGTTCGATTTGATGGTGATGAAGATCGAGCCAAAAAAGTGTATGAAAATATCGTTCCTTTAAAGCCTGAAGATATTGCTGAAACCATTTATTGGATGGCAACACGCCCTGCACATGTAAACATTAATGATGTAATCATCATGCCAACCATTCAGGCAAATGCAACAACAGTATTAAGGTGAGTTTAGGTTCTCTATTTGTTGTTTAATATTTTTTCAAACAACAAATAGAGTTGTAATTACAATGTAAGAAATTACTTACAAAGGAATGTTGCCATGTTTTTTCTTAGGCAATACATCTACTTTATTTTCTAACATCTTAAAGGCTTTGATTAATTTTTCGCGCGTATCTTCAGGTTTAATCACTTCGTCCACATAACCTCTTTCAGCTGCTCTGTATGGGTTTGCAAAATGCTCGATGTATTCTTTTTCTTTTTCGGCTAATTTAGCAACAGGATCTGAAGATGCAGCAATTTCATTTTTAAAAATAATTTCAGCTGCACCTTTTGCACCCATCACAGCTATTTCAGCAGTTGGCCACGCGTAATTCATATCCGCGCCAATATGTTTACTGTTCATCACATCATAAGCTCCACCATATGCTTTACGTGTAATCACCGTAATACGAGGAACCGTTGCCTCACAAAATGCGTATAATAATTTTGCACCATTGGTAATAATGCCATGCCATTCTTGATCAGTGCCTGGTAAAAAGCCTGGTACATCTTCAAACACTAGTAATGGAATATTAAAGCAATCGCAAAAACGCACAAAACGTGCCGCTTTAGTTGATGAATTATTATCTAACACACCTGCTAAAAAGGCTGGCTGATTTGCAACTATACCAATGCTTTTTCCTGCTAAGCGTGCAAAACCAACAACAATATTTTCTGCATAATTTTTATGCACTTCTAAAAAACTACCTTCATCAATAGTGCCCTCAATAACTTCTCTGATGTCGTAAGGTTGATTGGCGTTTTCTGGAATGATGTTATTTAAAGCTGTTCTTTTTTCATTTCCATTACTTTCGTATGGTATGCTTGGTGCATCATCTTCACAGTTTTGAGGCATATAGCTCAATAAAGCTTTGATGTTATTGATGCATTCAATTTCGTTGGCACATGAAAAATGAGTTACACCCGATTTGGATGAATGAGCAGAAGCGCCACCTAATTCTTCAGAGGTAACTTCTTCGTGCGTGACTGTTTTTACAACGTTTGGCCCAGTTACAAACATGTAGCTCGTATTTTCAACCATCATAATAAAATCCGTAATGGCAGGGCTATACACTGCGCCACCTGCGCAAGGCCCCATTATAGCAGATAATTGCGGAATAACTCCCGATGCTAACGTGTTTTTATAAAATATATCAGCATAACCACCTAATGATACAACGCCTTCTTGTATACGTGCACCACCGCTGTCATTTAAACCAATTAATGGCGCTCCATTTTTCATGGCTAAGTCCATCACTCTGCAAATTTTTTCGGCATGCGTTTCAGAAAGTGAGCCGCCAAATACGGTAAAATCTTGCGAGAAAACATAAATTAATCTACCGTTTACAGTCCCATATCCAGTTACAACGCCATCACCTAAATATTTTTCACGATCTAAACCAAACTCAGTAGAACGGTGCGTTACAAACATCCCGATTTCTTCAAAGCTACCTTCATCTAATAAAAAATGTATACGCTCGCGAGCTGTTAATTTGCCTTTTTTATGTTGAGAATCAATTCTTTTTTGTCCACCACCTAATAAAGCTTCTGCTTGTTTTTGTTCTAGTAAAGATAATTTTGAGTTCATATCATTTATTTTTGTTGGGCTCTTTTGAGCTCATGTGAATCAATCAATTTTAAAATTTAAATATACAATTTTGAAAATAAGTACGCTTCAATTTTTTGCTCTTTTTTTAATAAACCGCCTTCAATTAACCCTTCGTTTGTAAAACCATTTTTTACTAAAATTTTAGCCGAAGCTTCATTAGCTTTAAAAACAACAGCTTCAATGCGATGTAAATGATGATGTGTGTTTAAAAAATCAGTAAATAGTGTTAACACCTTACTCATTATTCCTTTATTCCAATGGGATTCTGCTATCCAATAGCCAATTTCATCAGCGTTACTATTCACTCCATATTTTCCTTTTAAACCAATACCGCCAATGGCTTCACGTTTCGAATTTAAAATATGATAATGCATAATTTTTCCATGTTCGTTTTTAAGTGTTTCACATAACTTGTAAAATGTTTCGGCGTCTGAAAGCGAGTAGGGTGAAGGCAGGCGAAGCATGTACTGCTCAATTTTTGGATTATTGAGGTGCGAACTGATATCAGCTGAATGCAAAAGAGAAACTTCTTCTAAAAAATAATGTTCATTTATTATAATTGTTGAAGGCATTTAGTCTTTATTTTTTTGGCCCATGAAATGGTTTTTTATTTCCTCCTGATTTTGATTTATTGTTTGAAGGACGAGGCTTATCAAATTTCTTTTTATTAGCTTCTGGGTTGTATTCAGGTCCTTTGCCATAAGCTTCAGGAATTTCCATTTTCATCACATCCATTCCCATTAAGGCTTCAATAGAGGCAAAACGAGGTTGGTCTTTTTCGTTAATGAACGTAATAGCAACACCTGCTTTTTCTGCACGCGCTGTTCTTCCAATACGATGAATGTAATCTTCAGGATCGGGTGGAGCATCAAAATTGACAACCAATGAAATGCCATCAACATCAATACCACGCGATAAAATATCTGTCCCAATTAAAATACGCAAACGTTTTGCTTTAAAATCGCGCATAATTTCTTCGCGCTCTGTTTGCTCTAAATCTGATGAAAATCCTTTTACCGAGTATTTTAAACGACTAAATGTTTGGTATAAATCTTTTACTTTTTCTTTGGTTGAAGAAAATACAATGACAGAATTAAAATCTTCGTTTTTTAAAATTTCTTTTAATAAATTTTCTTTTTGATTTTCATAAACCACATATGCTTGCTGAACAATGCCGGCAGCTGGTTTAGAAATTGCTATATTAATTTGTTCAGGCTCCGTTAATAACGCATTTGCTAAGTTTCTAATTTTTGGAGCCATCGTAGCCGAAAACATAACGGTTTGTCGCTTTGCAGGAATGTACTTTAAAATAGTCTTAATATCTTCTGCAAATCCCATGTCTAACATGCGGTCTGCTTCATCTAAAATTAAATGTTCGATGGTGTCAAATTTCACGTCACCTTGTTGCAACAAAGCGATTAATCTTCCAGGTGTTGCAATCACAATATCAACGCCTTCTCTTAATGCTTTTGCCTGACGTTCCCAAACTACGCCATCTCCACCACCATAAATGCCAATTGAACTAACACCACAAAAGTAAGCGATGCCTTCAATTTGTTGATCAATTTGTAGAACTAATTCGCGAGTTGGTGCAATGATTAATGTGTTTAAATGGCGCTTATTGGTCTTAATTATTTTATCTAAAATGGGTAATACAAAGGCAGCTGTTTTCCCTGTTCCAGTTTGTGCACAAGCAATTAAATCTTTTCCTGATTGTATGACTGGAATGGCTTCTTGTTGTATAGGTGTGGGTTGTTTAAATCCCATGGATTGTAATCCATCAAGTAATGTTGTGTCGAAATGAAAGTCGTTGAAAGTCAATGCTATTATTATTTAATTATTTTTAAAGGGCTAATTTACTATTTTTGACCGGTAAATGCTATAAAAATGTATTGGTTAAAAAGTTCGAACATACATGCTACTCATGGTTTTTCTACCAGAAATGGCGGTGTTTCATTAGCGTCCTACACTAGTTTAAATTTAGGAGGAGCAGAAGATTTGCCTGAACATATTGCTGAGAATAGAAGGCGTGCTTTAGCTGATTTAGGAATTGAAATGAATCAAGTTTCTTATTTAAATCAAATTCATAGTAGTACAGTTTGTCAAGCAATTATTGGCAAACAAACCGGCGATGCGTTGGTTACCAATAAAAAGAATGTAGCTATTGCAGTTGGTGCAGCAGATTGTTACCCTGTTTTATTTTCGGATGAAAAGAATGGCGTGATAGGTGCAGCCCATTGTGGTTGGAAAGGAACCTTAACTCGCATTGTAAAAAACACCTTACATGAAATGATTGTATTAGGTGCAGAATTAGAACATGTTAAAGTGGCAATTGGACA